>CAZHDH010000001.1:0-62167 GCA_964531245.1 uncultured Bacteroides sp.
TGAGCGGTATGTCCATCGGTGAGGATGTTTCTACGATTCGCTATAAGGTGGAAAAGGGCGAGACATTGTTTGGTATCGCATATAAATTTGGCGTGACTCCCGACGAAATCTCCGAACTCAATCCACAGGCCAACTCCGGGGTGCGTGCAGGCATGGTTTTGAAAATTCCCGCAGCGGATGCGCCGGCATCGGCCAACGCCCTATCCAACACCGATAACAAAACGACTGAAAATACCACCGAATTTATTCCCGAACCGGAGCCTCGCGAAGCACGCCTGCGCCCCGTCGACCGCCAGATTCAGCCACCGATGCCCGCGCCCGAAGCTGTCACTGACACATTTACCACTATCCCCGAACTACCCGAGCAGGAAGCGCGCCTGCGCCCGGTGAATCCGCCCCTGGTGTTTGTGGATTCTGCCGCCGAGACAAATCATGCCGGCATAGCTCTGATGCTGCCGCTGATGCTTGACAATCCGGATGCCGGAAACGGACGCACAGAACGTTCGGCCTCTGATTTCGCCCGCGGTTTTATGTTAGGACTGCGCGCCGAGCGCGATGCAGCCACCGATGTGCTCGTCAAGGTGATGGACACCGAGAACGGCAACGGGGGACTCAAAGCTATGCTCAACCCCGACAGCCTTGATTTTGCCGACGTGATTATCTCGCCTGATAATATCAACTCGCTGAGCGAGCTGCTGCCTGTAGCCGACGAAACCACTTCTTCCGTACTCAACCTTTTCGAGGTAAGCGATACGTCATACATAACCAATCCGCTGGTGCTTCAGGCCAATATCCCTGCCCAGCTGATGTATGAGAAGGCCGCTGAAACATTGTTGGCTTCATTCTCAGAACACATCCCGGTGTTCCTGATCTCGAAAGGCGGCAAGGGTGAAAAACTCCCCTTCACCAATTACCTGCGCGAAGTGTATGCCAATATGGGTATCGAACCGATGGAGCTGACATACGAGGGTATGCTCACCTCGGCCGACATCGAGGATCTCGACCCTGAAAGCCAATATGTATTTATTCCTGCTTCCGGATCATCCACCGAGTTTAATAAATTTGCACGAACACTGGCCACGCGCCGTCAGCAATCGGCCGATCCGACTTCCACCATTGTGTGGGGGTATCCTGACTGGACCACATTCCGCGGCGACAACCTGGAGCTGCTGCACCGCCTGGGTGCTGTGATATATTCGCGTTTCTATTGCGACGAAAATTCACCCGAGGTGCGCGAATTTATCAAGACTTTCACCGATACTTTCGGCTGCGAACCGCTGGAGCAGGTGCCCTCGCAGGCCATAATGGGATATGATACCGCACGCTATCTGATTCAGAATATCGCCGCAAACGATGGCTCATTCACACCCTGCGGCCAGGAAATTTTCCGCGGATTGCAAAATTCATACTTTTTCTTCGGTAATGAAGATGATCCCGAAAACCTCCCGGGCCCGGTGAATAATGTGCTCTATATCGTGACAGTCCTGCCGGGCGACGGCGTATCCATTTCGGTAATCTGACAATGGGTAACATTCGCAAAGCCCTGACGCGCTATGCAGCCGTGGCAGCATTGACGGCCACAGCAACCATTGCAGCGCAAGCCCAGACCCACTATCAGCCACACATCTCGGTGGGCATACGCGGAGGTGCAGATATGTCACGTGTGGATATGACACCCTCAATACGCCAAAGCTGGCTGTGGGGCGGGCTGGGAGCCGTGACTTTCCGATACACCGAGGAAAAAATTTTCGGACTTGCCGCCGAGCTTGGTATCACCACCCGCGGATGGCAGGAAAATTTTGAGGAAGCACCCCTTGAGTATAGCCGCTCGCTCACCTACCTCACCCTGCCGGTGATGACACACATAAATTTCGGCGGGAGCCGGGCGCGGTGTTTCGTAAACCTCGGACCGGAGGTGTCGCTGATGATTGGCGAACGAATTTCATCCAATTTCAACTACAAAGATCTGAGCACCGTGACACAATGGCCCGAACGCCGCCGCCAGACAGACCAGCTGGGAATGGACATCGCCCATAAGTTTGATTACGGCATCACGGGTGGCATAGGCGGCGAATTTTACATCTCGCCCCGAAACAGCATCACACTTGAAGCCCGCTATTATTTCGGATTGGGCAACTTATTCAATTCGTCGAAATCCGACGTGTTCAGCGCTTCAAGATGCTCCACTATCCAATTTTCCGCGGGATATAATTTCAGATTAAAATGACCAATCAGGAAAAACCAAAATATCAGAAACGCAACCCACAACCTGAACCGATCGACCTGGCCGGACGCAAACCACCATCCGACGAGGCTATCGAGGCAGCCGTGCTGGGTGCGTTGCTCATAGCCAAGGATGCATATTCCACCGTGTGCGACTCGCTGCGGCCTGAAATTTTCTACAAGCCGGAACACCGCATAATATATGAAGCAATCCAGACATTAGGCGCAGCGCAGAAGCCCATCGACTTTATCACTGTAATCAATCAGCTGGAAAAGAACGGAACGCTGGAGCAGGCCGGCGACCGCGCCTATATCGTGGGGCTGACCACCAATATCGCCTCGGCTGCGCACATCGAGTATCACACCAAGATCATCACCCAGAAATATCTGGCGCGCGAGCTTATAACATTCGGAGCCAAGGTGCAGGCCAATTCGTATGACGAAAGTAATGACATCGAGGAGGTGATGCAGGCCACCGAAGGCGAACTTTTCGAACTGTCGCAGCGCAATGTGAAAAAGGATGTGACACAGATCGATCCTGTGATTATGCAGGCAATCCAGCAGATGCAGGCGTCGGGGCAACGTGCGTCGGGCTTGAGCGGACTGGAAAGCGGCTATCGCGATCTTGACCGTGTGACCTCCGGCTGGCAAAATTCCGACCTCATAATCATCGCGGCCCGTCCGGCTATGGGTAAGACGGCCTTTGTGCTGTCAATGGCCAAGAATATGGCTGTGAGCTACAGCATTCCGGTAGCTATCTTCTCGCTGGAAATGAGTAATCTGCAGCTTGTAAACCGTCTGATTTCAAATGTATGCGAAATCGAGGGCAGCAAGATCAAGAGCGGTCAGCTCAACGAGGCCGAATGGCAGACCACCCTGGCGCGCCTGAATATGCTATATGGCGCGCCGCTGTATGTGGACGACACGCCGTCGCTATCTGTCTTTGAACTCCGCACCAAGGCGCGACGCCTCGTGCGCGAAAAGAATGTGAAGTTTATTATCATCGACTACCTGCAGCTGATGAACGCATCGGGTATGAAATTCGGCTCGCGCGAACAGGAAGTGTCTACCATTTCGCGATCGCTAAAGCAGCTTGCCAAGGAGCTGAATATCCCCATCGTGGCACTTTCACAGCTCAACCGATCGGTGGAATCACGTTCTGACAACAAACGCCCGCAGCTGAGCGACCTTCGTGAATCCGGTGCCATAGAACAGGATGCCGATATGGTATGTTTTATCCATCGTCCCGAATATTATAACCGCAGCGGCGAGGATGCGCAGGGCAACGACATACGTGGCCTTGCGGAATTTATCATAGCCAAGCACCGTAGCGGTTCGGTGGAAGATGTAAAGCTGAGGTTCCGCGCCGCATTCGCTCGTTTCGAAAACTGGGACGAAACTACATCTACCATTGGCGAATCGCGGTCGAGAATCGGTAAGGACGAACCCCTCGGCCCTGCGCTCGATCCATTTGGAGGAGGATCAGTCCAACTATCCCCGGCCAAAACCGCCGACGAACAGACACCGTTCTGATTCTCCGCCCTACTCCATACACGAAACCCCGGCCTGCTGTCAGGCCGGGGCTTCGTGTATGGAGTAGCCGGATTTACTTTTTCACAAGAGCTTCGGTATCGCGGGCAATCATCAATTCCTCATCGGTGGGAATGACGCACACTTTCACGCGCGACGCGGGGGTTGAGATTTCAGCCTCGACACCGCGCACTTCTGCATTGAGTTCCTTATTTATCTCAACGCCGAGGAAGGCAAGGGGTTCGCATACACACTGGCGCACGGTAGCCTGATTTTCGCCCACACCACCGGTGAACACGATGATGTCAAGGCCACCCATTTCGGCAGCGTAAGCACCGATGTATTTAATGATGCGCTGTTCGTACATCTCAAGGCTGAGTTTGGCGCGTTCGTTGCCGGCAGCAATGGCGGCATCGATTTCACGCATATCGCTTGACACGCCGCTCACACCTGCCACACCGCTCTCCTTGTTGATGATCTTCTGGAGCTGCTCGGCCGTGAGGTTGTGTTTGAGCATAAGGTATGTGAGCACGCCGGGGTCCACATCGCCCACGCGTGTGCCCATCATAAGACCCTCGGTGGGAGTCAGGCCCATAGATGTATCTATGCTCTTGCCAAATTTCACGGCGGTTATAGAACCGCCGTTGCCTATGTGGCAGGTGACCATGCGCTGCTTGGTGATGTCAACACCCAGAAATTCGCACACGCGCTGCGACACATAGCGATGGCTTGTGCCGTGGAAACCGTAGCGACGCACACCGTCTTCCTCATAAAATTTGTAAGGCAAGGCATACATATACGATTTTGCAGGCATTGTCTGATGGAAAGCGGTGTCGAATACCCCTACCTGCGGTACATCGGGCATAAGGGCGGTGATGGCCTCTATGCCGGTCATATTGGCGGGATTGTGCAGCGGGGCGAGGTCGTAACATTCGCGCACTTTTTCCTTCACTTCATCGTTGATGATCACACTTTCGGTGAACTTGTCGGCACCATGCACCAGACGGTGTCCCACGGCATCAATCTCGTCATACGATTTGATGCAACCCTCGTTGGGGTCGGTGAGCACGTTGAGAATGGCCTGGATTGCGCCCTGGTGATCGGTGTTTCCAAGCTCGATAATAGCTTTGGATCCATCCTGGCGTTTGTATTTCAGAAAGCCGTCGTTCAGGCCGATTTTTTCCACGCCGCCTTCGGCAAGGGTTTGTTCTGAAGTAGTGTCGATGAGTTTGTATTTCACCGAGCTGCTTCCCGAGTTGATTACTAAAATTTTCATTGCACTTTATTTCTTGAAACCGATGGCCTGGCAGCAGGTCATGATGATAGTTTTGTAGATGTCTTCGGGATAGCAGCCGCGCGAGAGGTCGCTCACGGGTGCGGCAAGACCCTGAAGGATAGGACCGACGGCCTGCACGCCGGCCAGACGCTGCACAAGTTTATAGGCAATGTTGCCTACTTCCAGCGAGGGGAAAACCAGCACGTTAGCGTGGCCGTTGAGGATGCTTTCGGGGGCCTTCTGGTGAGCCACAGAGGGGACCAGAGCGGCATCGGCCTGCAGCTCGCCGTCGCAGATCAGGTCGGGATCCATTTTGTGAACCAATTCGGTAGCGTCGATCACTTTCTGTACACGTTCGTGCTTTGCCGAACCCTTAGTAGAGAATGAAAGCATAGCCACGCGGGGAGTGATGTCGCCCAGAGTCTTGGCAGTCTCGGCCGAACAAACGGCGATCTGCGCGAGTTCTTCGGCGGTGGGATCGGGCACCACAGCACAGTCGGCAAACACCAACAGGCCGTTTTCACCAAAGGGCGAACCCTCGGGGAGCAGCATCAGGAACGCACCTGAAACCACCTGAATACCGGGTTTGGTCTTAATCACCTGGAAGGCAGCTCGGAGCACATTGCCGGTGGTATTCTGTGCGCCGGCCACTTCGCCGTCGGCATCACCGGCTTTTACCATCAGGCATCCGAGGAACAGAGGGTTGGCAGCAGTGAGGCGCGATTGCTCCTCGGTCATGCCTTTATGTTTGCGCAGCTCGAAAAGCAGGGGAGCGTAGCGGTCGATAACGCTTTGGTCGTGAGGATCAACGATAGTGGCCTTAGAGATATTGTTGAGGTTCATATCTATGGCCATACGTTTGATTTCGTCGTTGTTGCCGATGAGGATAATGTCGGCAATATCTTCAGCGAGGATACGGTCAGCAGCTGTGAGGGTACGACTTTCAGTGCCCTCGGGGAGCACGATGCGTTGGCGGTGAGCCTTCGCTTTTTGTGTTAGTCTGTCAAATAAGTTCATGAGGTTAGTTTTAAACAACTACGGATGGCTGTGCGTCATCTATGTCAGTTAGTTATGCAAAATTACGGAATATTTCCGAATATGGAACAACCGTGAAAGGAAAAATACGAATAAATAAATATTAAAAATATAAAAAGAAAAAAGCGCCACCCGAATCGGGGGCGCTGAAGATGTGAGTGCGGGTAAGTGAATTATTTCACTACGCGACGCTCTTTGATACGAGCCTTCTTGCCGGTGAGGGCGCGGAGGTAGTAGAGCTTAGCGCGACGTACTTTACCATACTTGTTAACGGTGATAGAATCGATAAAGGGCGATTCGATGGGGAAGATACGTTCAACACCGATGTTATCAGAGATTTTGCGAACGGTGAAACGTTTCTTAGCGCCTTCGCCGGAGATACGGATTACCACACCGCGATACTGCTGGATACGTTCTTTGTTACCTTCTTTGATACGGTAAGCAACGGTGATGGTGTCGCCGGGACCGAATTCGGGAAATTCTTTGCCGGTTTTGAAAGCTTCTTCGGCTACTTTAATTAAATCCATTGTAAATTATAATTTATAATGTGAGACACTACTCGCAACATTCCCGGGCACCACACGTCCGCGGCAGCGGTTACGATATCGGCTGCAAAGGTACGAAATAATTGCGTGACAGCCAAATTTTTGCCGGGGGAATTTTTCGTAAAGCGCTGAGTAGGTTGTAAATCTTATAAGTCTAATATAATAGCCCACGCCACCGGTGGTGGCGTGGGCTGGTATGGGCGCGGTAGATTATTCGTAGATGAAGTTGATGTCGTCAAGATAGAGGGTGGAGCCTTCGCCGCCCTGGAAGTAGTCGCCGTAAAGCGATGCCGAAGCTACAAAAATCAGGTAGCAACCTTTTTTATCTGTGCGGAGGTATTCAAAGGGGATTGTAACCTTCATCATACCGCGCTCCTCATCGCGAGTCTGTTCCTCGAAGATCACCTGACCGAATGCAATTACATTGTCAAGGGTCTTGCCATTGGCGATCACCACCTTGTTGTCGCGGTTGAACTGCCAGTTGGCGAAAGATTTGGTTTTGACAATGCAAGGCCACTGGCTGCCATCGTCATAACGGGTGGTCTGATCATCCATAATGGCAGCGTAGATAATGCCTTTATCGGTAGCTCCGACAGGCATATAGTCTCCGGCACCTTTTTTATTAACAGCTGTTCCAGGTTCATAGCGCACCCAAGCTTCTACAGCTTTGGGACGCGAGGTGAAGGGGCGACCCCAACCGAGTTCACCGTCAGTACCATCGGTTTTGAGATAGCTACCGGCGAAAATGTTGCCTGCTGCAAATTTACCAATCGTTCCAACACCCACAAATTGCGACTTGAGTTTTGCGCTTTTCTCGCCACTGTGGACATAGTCTGTGCTACCTTCAGTAACCGTCTTGCTCATAGTAACAGAACCGTGGTTGCCGGTATCCCAGAATGAGGGTTCGCCACCGGCATCGGGAAGGAGCACTTTGGAGTTAGCGGAATAGTTGCTCCATTCTTCAAACGACCTGTTGGGCACCTGAAGGGTTTCCTCGGTAGTGAATTCCAGAGACGAAGAAGTGAATTCATCCGTAGCCACAGCAAATTGGTAAGGAGTGCCGGGAGTAAGGCCGGTGAGCTGAGCCACCACCTCGGTGCCATTTACCTGCGAGTCGGCTTCACTCCATTCTGAAGCAGAAGCCTCGCGATAAAGCAGACGTATGTTTTGAGTCTCGGGTTTATTGATCACGGCTTTAATCGTGGCCTTGGAAGCCCAGACATCGGCATCAACAACAGGAACCAGCGTTACGGGTTCGGCAGAAATCAGCATCGAGAAGTCAACCGTGGTCGATTTACCTTTTGAGTCGGTCACCACGATATTAATATCGGTCTGTCCGTCGGGGAGGGCATTTGTGAATGCTTCCTCGAAATTGAGTTTCACGGTGGCTTGATGTGTTTCGGGGTTGAGATCGTAATAGTAATTGATACCGCCGTCGATAATTTTCTGCTTGATGGCTTCGTCGGCCATAGTCATGAAATTGAAGCGACCGCCGGGGATATCGAACATAGATTCAAAAACATCGCTGCTGAGCTCAAGACCGGTGATGTCGGCGGTGGCTGCAATCCATATCGACTTTCGACCCATCTCGCCGGCTGCAGCACGCTGCACTTTATTGAGGTCGAAGCCCATACCGGTGAGCACGGGGGATACACTTATTTCGATCTGCTCCACAATTTCAATTGCAGTATCATCGATAGTGATTTCAAAATATGCGCCTCCAAGCTCATCGGAGGATTCGGTGCAATGCACGTTGATGGTGTAAAGTGTAGCCGGCTGGCAATCCTCGATCTTGCCCGAACGGGTGAACGACGAGCCATCGGGAGCTGTGCCGGTCATAGTCCATTCGAGGTCCTTATCGCGTGAGTTCATCATAAAGTAGCCACGGCTGTCAAGGGTTTCGCCCTCGAAGGTGAGTGACCCCTGCGAGTGACCTACGGTCATCGAGAGGTCTGAAAGCACCTCCTGCACCGTTTCGTCGAAATTCACAGCTACTACAGAGTTGGCAATCTTAGCGGTGATTTCCACGGCTTTATTATCGCCGTTGGCCACTGAGAAAGCAGTGAAGCCGTAGAAGTAACGGTCGGTGAACGAAGCAGGCACAGAGTCGCCGGCCCAAGCCTCTGCCACATAATTATCTGCAACCAGGCGCACGCCCTCCACAGGGATTTCAGAAGCCGAAGCAAACTGATACACAACCCCTTTGGCATTAGAGATCCACACCATAGAATTATCGCGAAGGTCGTCGACCTCAGAGCGCGACTTCACGGTGACATCGGAATTAAGCGTCGTGGAAAGGAACACGCGGCCCTCGCCGTTGCCCACCACCAGGTCGTTTTTATCGGCACAAGATGCCATGGCACAAGCTGCAATGGCAGCGATGGCCGTCAGTTTAAAGCTTGTTTTCATTTTACTTCGAAAATAAGGGTTTTCGAATCAGAATTTTGAGCGGCACCTTCACCCTGGTCTACAACAGTGAGAACGAATTTCTGTTGACCTGAACCACCTAAAGGAATCAGCTCCAAGAACTGAGATATATCAAATTGTGCTTCAGTCTTGCCTTTTACATCCGGATTACCGAGAAGCTCCAATACGCTTTCATCTGCAGCCGTAGGATTAGCAACGTCAAACTCAAGAGGCACTGCTACATCATCGAGCAGTCCTTTGAAATAATCGGTAGGAACAATCTTAACATACAGGTTCAGGATACCTTTCTCTGCGTAGATGTTAACCTTACCATTGGTATAATCATCAGGATTCATCGGGGTATCGAAAAGCATCTGTTCAGCTGTGATTGTCAATTCACCTTTTGTGATGTCGCCGGGATTTTCGGGGTCGGTGGGTTCGGTGGGATCGGTAGGTTCAGTGGGTTCGAATACCTCGCCGCCGGGACGTTCGGGATTTTCGGTGTCTTCGCCGGGGGTAACTGTTCCGTTGATATTCTCATCTGTAACATCAACATCCACATTGATACCCGAACCGGGAGTTACGGTACCGGTTTCAATATCGGGCTCGGTGTCGTTGGATTTGAGTTTGAATTTGAAAATGCGGTGCTGACCGGCTTCGATGTCGGTGTACACGTTATGGAACTCTTCGTAATTACCGTTTACTTCACCTTCAAAATAGTAGGCCAGGGTGTTTGAGCCTGTCACCACTTCGAAATAACCGGCGCGGGCTTCGGTGGCAGTAAATTCCAGTTCGCCTAAGTCATTGGCCACGATGCGCACTTTGGCATCATCGGCCATAGCCTTTTTGAGGGCGTCAGAAAATTCGACGGTGACTTTCAGCGAAGCAAAGGAGCATACTACCTGACCGATGTCGGTGATTTCAGAATCAACGATATCAAAGTTTTTAGAACCTACAAATAGCGGAGCGTCCCAGTCGGCCTTCTTCACCTGATGCGAAAGCACATCCACGCGGTAATTCTTACCTACGGGGAGGGTGAAGATTTCAGGCATATCGGCATATCGCCAGTTGGCCACCATAGCGTCCGAGGCATCATAGACACGGATAACGAAGTCAGAGAGGTCGTATTCGTCGCGCGACGCCTGCTTCATGGTGGCATCGGTGCCGGTCAGCTTCTCGCTGCTATTTACAGCGATGCTGAGCGAGTTAAGGGCCAGCTGACCGTTGCGCTCGTTTGAGGGCGTCCACGCCTCAGAGCAAGCGGCGAGCGATCCGATCATCAGCACCCCTAAGATATATGATAAAAATTTGGTTTTCATAATCAATATTAAGAGAGGAGAAGATTAATAACCCAGCGAAATTTCGTCAAGATAAAGCTGCGAGCCCATATATGTGCCGTTTGTGGTATTTGCTGCACCCGGGCCTGAGAAGTTATCATTAGAAAGCTTGATAAAGTCCATATTGTATGACGAAAGGAATTTGATATAAAGCTTTTGAGCCTTGGCGGCATCCACAGGATAGGTCAGAGTCAGCTTTTTAGAGGTGTAATCTGATGTAGGAATAAGCAGATCGGTCTGTTTAGAGATAATATTTCCGGCAGCATCTTTAACCCAAATTTCAACATAACCACGGTCGTTGGGATTCTTGGGGAAATACTTATACTGGAAATTAAGAGTTGACGGACGACTCTTGAAGCTTATGCCACAGTCGAGGTCATCAGTTGTTACAGGACCGGGGCTACTGGTGGCATTGACATTTACGAGAATGGCTCGATAAGAATATTCCACTACATTATCATTGTCTCCATAACCGTCCGGACGTGAGTAGCGATTGGCTCCTAAATGCAACAGGCCGGGGTCGGTATATTTGCACAAGCCACTCAATCCGGTATTACCGAAGGCGGTATTCCCACTACCCCAACCACATGTACGTAGCAGGAAAGCATAACCATCGGTAGGATCGGAAGAAGGAATTGTGCCGGAAATACGGGTGTAGCCATAGTTGCCACCCTGTGAGGTTGTCATGTGATTATTGGTACCCCACCCTCCATCGAAATCAAACAACTGCCAATGGCTTTGAGAATCAACGGGATCCGGAGCTTCACCGAGATTGCCATTTTCAATGTCGTCGGTGCTTTCGGTGGTAAATTTGAATTCGGCTACATCGCTCAGGTCGGTTGCACCGTTGCGAATCTTGGCGGTATAATTTGTTGCGGCACGGAGTCCGGTTACTTCGAGCACGAATTTATCGGCCATCGGTGTGGTCTTTACCTGAGTATAATTTGTAAGCCCATCGCGGAGCACATACACCTGAGCGCCGGCCATCAGCTTGGCTACCAGAGCAGTGTCGTTATCCTTATCGCCGATGGTTACGGGGATATATGCTTTTTTGGCAAAGGCGTTTACATCGCCCTTCGCCACCACTTGCGGTGTACGTTCGATATCAAGTTCGTTTGAAGTGGTGCGACCGGCAGTGGCGCGCACTTTCAGATCCGATTCGCCATAGATGGTGAGTGTGGCGCGATAGTCAACATTGGGATTATTGTGAAGCGAAGTAATTGTAGCATCGGCAGCGCTCCAGATACCCAGCGCATTGTTGTAATATTCAAATTTCAAGGCATCTACATTGCCGGCGTTGAAATTGAAGTCAACGGTGACTTCCTCGCCGCCCACGTAAGCCGAACCCGAGAGCAGTTCGAGCACAGGACGCTGCGCATCAAATGTAACAGTGAAAGGATCAGACACCTTACCGTAGCGATCTTTCGCTGTGATGGTGAACGTGGTGAGATTGTCACCGTTACTCATATATATAATGTGGTCCAGCACCCCGCCAAAGTCGAGTACGGCAAGTTTGTCGGGATTGTTATACACGCCGCGGGTTTCCAGACCCAGTTCGTCGAGCTTAGCCTTTACTGAGGCATCGGCACTCATAAGCTCAACATTCTCAGGCCACTGCTGATCAAGCAGGGATGTGCCGGTGGTGTGAATGTTAACAGATTTCAGACCACCGCGGGCCATGATATTCACCTTAGCCTCAACGCCATCCACAAAACCGGGAATGAATACGAAAGGCTGCGAATCGTCGAAATTAGCGGCCTTGACCTCGGGGGCCGGAGCAGCCAGAATTTCATCGGAAATATCAATCAGAATGGTTTCCTCGGCAAGCGATTCATCGATGGTGACAGCAAGAGCTGCGTCGCCATATCCTTCGTCAAGACCGACTTTAACGTGATAAACCCGGCGCGGTTTGGCAACAAACGAGGCCACTTCGAGCTTACCGCCCTTGCCGTTGGGTTTTGTAAATTCGACATTGACGCTCACAGAGCCTTCCTGCACGTACACAGGGCGTTCCTCGTCTGCTTCGACCACGGTAACAGTTCCGCCTGCACCAATGGCTTCTGCCTTCCAGGAAGTCATATAGTCTTTAAATTCATCGGAATACTCAATGCTGAGCATTGCTTTCTGGAGCGATGCGGTGATGTTCACCTCAGTCATCTCATTTTCAGCAATCTGTATAGTCTGCGAACCATAGAAGTAAGGTGCTTCAAAGCCCTCTTCCTCGGGATCGCCGTATGAAACCTCGACGGTGTATTCACCTACGGGGATTTCCTTTTCTTCAGGGAAGTCGGAGAGATTGTCCCATGATTCTTCAAAGTCGCCTTCGTTGGCCGAGAGAGAGAGGCTGAGGTCGTCCGTAGTGACATCGGAATACTCAGCACGGGAATCTCTACCGTTGACAAGCGATTTGTCGAGATCAACCTTCAGAGTCATGGAGCCCTTGTTAGGAGAAGATGGCTTGTAAGGCGTATAACCGTCGGAACAAGCGACACTTACCCCCAGGAGAGTAGCAAAGACGGCTCCTTTCAGAAGTAAATTAGTCATGGTTGAGAAATGAAAAAAAATAGTATAGAAATATGTAATAAATGTGTAATCGTATTACTTATGAGCGAACAGAGCAAAAAGCGCCCTACTTTTTCACGCTGCAAAATTACTTAAAATTTCTCAACAGTCAATAATTTTGTTAAATATTTTTTATTCCAAAAGGATACTAAGTTTTTCCTTTTGGAACAAAATTTACTCCCCTATCGTAAAAAACAGGCTTAGACCGGGGGAGACGTCGCTCTGCGGTGTCGTAACTGCCGGATGGCCTCACCGCCCCCCATGCGGCGTGTCCCCCATACCGCGCAGCTGCGTGCCCCCCGGTACGGCGCGTAGCAACAAATGAGCCACATCGCTCGGCGGCGTGGCTCATTTGTTAGTTGGTATTGATTGTGTTATTTAGATGCCTCAACATCGGGAGCGATGAGCTTGTAGCCCTTGCCGTGGATGTTGATGATTTCGATCGAAGGATCGTCCTTGAGGTGTTTGCGCAGCTTGGTGATATATACGTCCATTGAGCGGGCGTTGAAGTAGTTATCGTCAATCCAGATGGTTTTGAGTGCATAGTTGCGTTCAAGGATAGAATTGACGTGGGCGCAGAGCAGGCTAAGGAGTTCGGATTCCTTGGTGGTGAGCTTTGTCACTTTGTCGTTGATCATCAGCACCTGTTTCTGGGTGTCGAAAGTAAACTTACCGATCTTGTACATGGTGACATCCTTGCCCTTCTTGCCCTTTACGCGACGCAGGATGGCCTCGATGCGCAGCACGAGTTCTTCCATCGAAAACGGTTTGGTGATATAATCGTCGGCACCGATCTTGAAGCCTTCGAGGATGTCGTCCTTCAACTGTTTGGCGGTGAGGAAAATGATGGGCACTTCAGAATTGAAAGTGCGGATTTCCTGAGCCAGAGTGAAACCATCTTTTTTGGGCATCATCACGTCGAGCACGCAGATGTCGTACTGACCCTTCAGAAATGCCTTATAGCCGGCATCGCCATCGTTGTAAAGGTCGGCATTGAAGCCTTTTGCCTGTAGATATTCTCTAAGGAGCATGCCGAGGTTCTCGTCGTCCTCGCACAGTAATATTTTCATACGTTCTTCCATATTCGCTTGAATTTTATCAGTTATTAATTTCAGTTTTTAGAGAGAGGGAGAATGATTATAAAGCGTGTGCCTACATTAAATTCGCTTTCCACGGATATTTGGCCGCCGAGGTCGCCTATCATCTTGCGCACGTATGCCAGCCCGAGGCCGAAACCCTTGACATCGTGACGGTTGCCGGTGGATACACGGTAGAATTTTTCAAAAATCTTTTTGAGGTCGTCGCGACGGATACCGATGCCGTTATCGGCCACAGTGATTTCAAGGCGCTCACCGTCCAGATCACGTGAACTTACGGTGAGGTGCAACGGGCGCTCTTCGGAGCGATATTTCACCGCATTGTCAAGCAGGTTGAATATCACATTGGTAAAGTGCATCTCGTCCACCTCAACCAGGGCGTTGAGGGCATCGAGGTGTGCCGAAATCTTGCCACCGTATTTCTCTACTTTGAGTTTGAAGGTGTTCACGATGTTATACACCACCAAGTTGGCATCGATCTCCTCGATTTTCAACGTGGATTTCTGGCGGTCGAAGAGCGACATCTGAAGCACCTTCTCTACCTGGAAACGCAGACGTTTGGTTTCGTCGGTGACCACCTGCGCCACCTGTTGCAACATAGCAGGCGACTTGCGTATATCGGGGTCGTTGAGCATCTGGGCAGCCAGCGAGATCGACGAGATAGGCGTCTTAAATTCGTGGGTCATATTGTTGATGAAATCATTTTTCATCTCGGTGAGCTTCTTTTGTCTGAAAGCCACTATGATAGTGAACACGAATATTATCAGCAATATGAAAGTGAAGGCAAACGCCGGCACCATAAATGAGATGGATCGGAAGATATAATCCTTGCGGTCAGGGAAATACACCATCAGGAAATAATGTCCCGACGATGAATCGCGCGGAAAAAGCACCTGCTTATACATATCGCCCGCGCCGGCGGTAGGATTCCACCCGGCAGATTTGAATTGCACCACATTCATATTATTGACCACGGCAAACTCAAAGGGCACATCTATGCCGAGGGTATCAAGCTGCTGTCGCAGATAGGTGGCCACCACGGCCGAATCGGCACGTTCGCGCAGCGGACGCTCGGATGCTGTGGCCAGGATGTTGATGATCACATTATCGAGCATACTTTTCTGATACAGATAGCTGTCGCGTATGGCATTCTGCATATTGCGGAAGTGGCGGCTATCTGTGCGCGCGCCGGTCTGAATCTTCAGTATTTCGGAGGGGTCGCCCTTGATGGTCACCTCGGTTTCCAGACCGGAAAGTGTGGAAAACGACAGTTTCACACCATCCTGCGCCGGCAGCGGACTGCCCACACGCTGGGTGTAGATCGACTGCGACTCAACGCGGCTAAGTTCTTCTTCCAGAAAGTGATGCGTCTCGTCCTGGTCAAGCCGGTGACTCACGGCAATCAGACTCTGACGCACAGCCTGCGAAAACTGTTCGTGCCGGATAGCGACAATGTTGCGCATATAGAAAATCTGTATGCACAGCAGACCGATAAAGGTCACCGCCATTAATATGGTCAATATCCAGATAGTCTGTTTTTTCATCGGAAGTCAAATTAAGAGGACTTTACACTATTAACAAACGTTTACACGAATGGTTTAACATTTGCCCACAGGTTTTGGCAAAGCCTCATTTAACATTTCACTGCAAAATTAACTAAAAAAATCCGACCGTGCAAGCGAAATGTTAAAATTCGGCCTGAAAATATTCAACCACCCTCATTTTTTTCGTACCTTTGTGGTGAAAAACAGAAAATATGGACACAAATCAACAATTTGACTCCGCACTGCTGAGTTGCCGAAATATATTTGCCGCCAAATTGAGCGACTATGGCCCCTCGTGGCGCATCATGCGCCCGCAAAGCGTCACCGACCAGATTTTTATCAAAGCCAAACGTATCCGCTCCCTCGAAATCAAGGAACACTCTGCTGTGGGCGAAGGCATTCTGCCCGAATTCATGGCTATCGTAAACTATGCCATAGTGGGCTGCATACAGCTCAAATTGGGCTTTGTGGACACCAAGGATATCACAGCCCAACGCGCTATGGAACTATATGACGAGGTGGCCGACCAAGCACGCGAGCTGCTGCGTCGCAAGAATCACGATTATGATGAAGCATGGCGCGGTATGCGCGTGCTTTCATACACAGATTTTATCCTCACCAAAATTGAACGCATCAAGGAAATCGAAGACCATCACGGAGCCGTAAAGGTGAGCGAGGGTATCGATTCAAACTATCTGGATATTCTCAACTACGCCGTGTTCGGCATCATCAAACTCACAGAATGAATTCCGGGAGTCCTCTCTGGAAAAAGATAGCAGTATGGGCTGCCCGTCTGCTTTCCGGCACCACGTTTATAGTATCGGGATGGTCAAAGCTGGTAGATCCGTCGGGCTTCGTATTCAAAATCAGGGAATACCTAAACGTATGGGGATTCTCAGAGAGCTTCCCTGTGGAGGTAATACTGATTGGCGCAGTGGGTATCTCGCTTTTCGAGATGATTGTGGGGGTGCTGCTGGCAACGGGTTCGCTCAGGCGCGCGGCGCCCTGCTGCGGGTTGTTGATGATGCTGTTTATGCTGCCCCTGACGGCCTGGATTGCCATAGCCGATCCGGTAAGCGACTGTGGGTGTTTCGGCGACCTCTGGGTGGTTTCTAATACATTTACATTTATAAAAAATGTAATTATTACCGCTGCACTGGTGCTTGCTCTGATTTGGCACTACGCCGCTCCGCCGCTTTATCGCCCGGCCCTGCAATGGATCGTGATTGCCCTCACGGGGTTCTATGGTTTGATTATAGCCGTGGCCGGATGGTGGGTGCAGCCGCTGCTCGATTTCCGTCCGTTCGGCATTGGCAAGGAGCTGTGTCCCGAGCAGGCCGAATCTGATGTGCATTTCTTATATGAACGCGACGGCGTGCGACGTGAATTTTCCCTCGACAGCCTTCCGGACGATTCCTGGGACTTTGTAGAGCGTATTACTGACTCAGCTGCCGACGATAGCGCCCTGGTGATTTTTGACGGCGACGGCGAGGACGTCTCGTCTGAAATACTTGCCGAGCCGGACAGCCTGCTGCTGATTGTGGTGGCCGAGCCGGGGATGAATAACCTGCTCCGCTCGCGTTTTGCCAACGAAATGGCTGATGAGGCCCGCAAGCGCGGCATCGACGTGGCCGGACTGGTGGCGGCGTCGGGCGAAGCTCTTGACGAATGGATCGACCTTGCTCTGCCAAGCTATGATGTGTATTCGGCCTCTGATACTTCGCTGAAACAGCTGGTGCGCGGCCCTATCGGACTGGTGTATGCCCGCCGGGGGCGCGTGGTGTGGAAGACCAATTTCGCCAGCATCGACCCCGATTATCTGCGCGATAACCCCGACCCGTTCGGCAGTATGTATCCGATAAGCGATGGCCGGGCTATGAAATGGCTCACCGCCGGCTACCTCGCGCTTATGGTAGCCCTGCTGGGTATCAGTGCTTTGACCAAGATTACTTTCCGTAGGCGTAAGGCGAAGCCTTCCGCTAATGATGTTGAACAATAACACGGGTACACATTGTTATATTATATATGAACTCATCACAACCATCTCAACTCACCTTAGGGACAAACTCGATAGGTAAACTGCTGGTGCAATATTCCGTGCCGGCTATCATTGCAGCTGTTGTCACCTCGCTATATAATATAATCGACAGTATTTTCATCGGACGCGGCGTGGGCGCAATGGCCATCGCCGGCCTCGCCATCACCTTCCCGCTGATGAACCTCGTTGTGGGCTTCTGTACGCTGATTGCAGCAGGCGGCGCAGCCATTTCGTCAATTTTTCTCGGACAGAAAAACGTTGCGCGCGCGACAGATGTGGTAAACAATGTGCTCACGCTGTGCATGATTCACTCAATTGTGTTCGGCGGTCTGTCGTTCATCTTCCTTGATGAAATACTATACTTCTTTGGTGCCACACCTGAAACCATACCGTATGCCCGCGAGTTTATGTATGTAATCTTGCTGGGCACGCCTATCTCTTACGTGTTCATCGGATTGAACAACCTGATGCGCGCCACCGGTTATCCCAAAAAGGCTATGATTTCGGCCTTGTTGTCGGTGGGCGTCAATGTAGCTCTCGCGCCTATCTTCATTTTCTCGCTCAAATGGGGTATCAAAGGCGCTGCGCTGGCCACAGTGTGCGGGCAATCCGCCGCCTGCGTGTGGATCGTGATCCACTTTATGTCAAAGAAAAGTTTCGTGCATTTTGACCCGCATCGCTCATGGTTCAGCTGGGCTATCGTCAAGCGCATTTATTCCATAGGCCTATCGCCATTCCTGATGAACTGCTGCGCTTGCTTCGTGGTGGTGTTCCTCAATAAATCGCTGCTCGAAGTGGCCGGTGCCGACGGCAATATAGCCGTGGGAGCCTACGGCATCATAAACCGCACCACAATGTTCTTTGTAATGATCGTATTCGGTGTCACTCAGGGCATGCAGCCTATCTTGGGTTACAACTATGGCGCTGGACGTTGGAGCCGCGTTACAGAGACGTTGCGCAAGGGCATCTGGCTCGGCGTGGGTATCACCACCGTGGGATGGCTGCTCACTCAGATATTCCCCGATAGCATCAGCTCTATGTTCACCACAGATCAACCCATGATCGACATCGCGCGCTCGGGCTTCCATATCTATTTCTTTATCTATCCCGTGGTGGGGGCTCAGATCGTGATTCAGAACTATTTCCAGAGTATCGGCCACCCGAAGATGTCTATTTTCCTTTCGCTCACACGTCAGCTTATTTTCCTGGTGCCGCTGCTATGGTTCCTGCCACATATTTTCGGGATCAACGGCGTATGGGGCTCGATGGCTATCAGCGACTTCCTGGCTTTCGTGCTCGCAATCGTCACTATGATTGTAATGAATCGCAAATTCGCTAAAAAATTCAAGACTCAAAATGACTCAACAGCTGCAACTCCGGCTCACTCCTGATCAGGCCGCCATTCCCGCACGTCTCACCGATGCCATAGCCCGCGAGCTGCACATCGACCCTGAGCGTATCGTGCGCACAGACATCCTACGACGCTCGATCGACGCCCGGCAAAGGCGCGTGATGGTAAACCTTTCGGTAAATGTGCATATAGATTCTGTTGATTCATCCTGGAAACGCTATGATCCTATCGAATACCCCGATGTGAGCGGTGCGCCCCAGGTTGTGGTGGTTGGCGCGGGCCCGGCGGGGCTCTTTGCGGCCCTTGAACTGATTGAAGCAGGCCTCCGTCCGGTGGTGCTCGAGCGCGGTAAGGACGTTGATGCACGCCGTCGCGATATGGCCGCTATAAGCCGCGACAATATGGTGAATCCCGATTCAAACTATTGCTTCGGTGAAGGCGGCGCAGGCGCGTTCTCCGACGGCAAACTATATACCCGCAGCACTAAACGCGGACCCGTCGACAAGGTGCTTCGCATTTTTCACTCCCACGGCGCTCAGGACGACATTCTCATTGATGCTCACCCTCATATCGGCACCGACCGTCTACCCGAGATTATCAAGGCTATGCGCCACACTATAGAGAGGCACGGTGGCAGCGTCCACTTCAACGCCCGCGTGACCGACCTTATCCTCAGCCCTGACGGAACCGAGGCGGAAGGGGTGCGCACCGCCGACGGCCGCGAGTTTCGTGGCCCCGTATTGCTTGCCACAGGTCATTCGGCTCGCGATGTCTACCGTATGCTCCGCAATAGCGGTGTCGAGATGCAACCCAAAGGCATCGCTGTAGGGGTTCGCCTCGAACACCCGCAGCAATTAATCGACTCAATTCAGTATCATAACCCCAAAGGCCGCGGGAAATATCTGCCAGCAGCCGAATATTCGATGCTCACACGCGTCGACGGCCGCGCGGTGTATTCGTTCTGTATGTGTCCCGGTGGTGTGATTATCCCCGCAGCCAGCGAACCCGGACAGCTTGTTGTAAACGGTATGTCGGCCTCGGCGCGCGGCAGCCGTTGGGCTAATAGCGGTATGGTAGTGGAAGTGCTCCCCGAGGATCTTCCGGAATACGATGAATACGGACCGCTTAAAATGATGCAGTTTCAGCACGATATCGAGCAGCGGTTTTTTGAAGCATCAGGACACACGCAGAAAGCCCCGGCGCAGCGTATGACCGATTTTGTAGCCTCGCGTCCCAGCTCCTCCCTACCCCCATCATCATACCCTCCCGGACTAATACCGGCGCGCATCGACCACCTGCTGCCCCCGGCTGTGGCATCGCGCCTGCAACGCGGTTTTGAAGAATTTGGTCGAAAGGCCCGCGGTTTCCTCACTCCCGAAGCCACTCTGATAGGCGACGAGACCCGCACCTCGGCACCTGTCCGCATCCCACGCGATAATGAATCGCGCCAACACATTGCTATCAAGGGGCTTTATCCCGTGGGCGAAGGTGCAGGCTACGCCGGAGGCATAGTATCCGCCGCCATCGACGGCATTAACACCGCCCGCGCCATCTCGCGTCAGATGTAGACGCGATTGGGATTCTCCGTACTGATTTTTACTGAGCCGCGATTCCTTACTTCCGGCCCCGTCATATCTCTGACCAATTACCGCCTAAGCACATAATTGACATCACCCTCGCACGCTTTGTAACCGCGGTAATGATTACGGCGGTTACAAAGCGTGGGGCGTAATATGATCTGTATTTGTCATTCCGGCAGGCTTTTTTGCATAGTTCGGTCATTTTTCGTAACTTTGCGGTGAAATTCCAATAGCGTATTTTATGCAGAACATTCGTAACATAGCCATCATTGCTCACGTGGACCACGGCAAGACTACCCTCGTGGACAAGATGCTGCTGGCCGGACACCTCTTTCGCGAAAATCAAAATGCCGGCGAACTCATCCTTGACAATAACGATCTGGAACGTGAACGCGGTATAACAATCCTCTCGAAAAACGTTTCCATCAACTATAAAGACACCAAAATCAACATTATTGACACCCCAGGACACGCCGATTTCGGCGGTGAAGTGGAGCGTGTGCTCAATATGGCCGACGGATGTATCCTGCTTGTGGATGCGTTTGAAGGACCCATGCCTCAGACTCGTTTCGTGCTTCAGAAAGCTCTGGAAATCGGATTGAAGCCAGTGGTGGTGGTCAATAAGGTGGATAAACCCAACTGTCGCCCCTCTGAGGTGCAGGATATGGTGTTCGACCTCATGTTCAGCCTCAATGCCACCGAGGAGCAGCTTGATTTCCCCACCATTTTCGGGTCTGCCAAAAACGGCTGGATGAGCACCGATTACGAGCAACCCACCGACAATATCCTGCCCCTGCTCGACACCATTCTGGAGCATATCCCCGCTCCCGAGGTGCGCGAGGGTGATTCTCAGCTGCTTATCACGTCGCTCGACTTTTCCAGCTACGTTGGTCGTATTGCTGTGGGTCGTGTACACCGTGGCACCCTGCGCGAGGGCCAGGACGTGGTGCTCTGCCGCAAGGACGGCTCCACTGTGCGCCAGCGCATCAAGGAGCTGCATACCTTTGAGGGTATGGGGCGCAAGAAGGTATCCGAGGTATCAAGCGGCGACATCTGCGCCATCGTGGGTATCGACGGCTTTGAAATCGGCGACACTATTGCCGATGCTGCAAATCCCGAACCCCTGCCGCGCATTGCCATCGACCAGCCCACTATGTCGATGACCTTCACCATCAACGATTCGCCCTTCTTCGGCCGCGACGGTAAATTTGTGACTTCGCACCACATCGGCGACCGTCTCAACCGCGAGCTCGACCGCAACCTGGCCTTGCGCGTTGAGAAGGATCCTCACCGCGATGTTTGGGCTGTCTTTGGCCGTGGTGTGCTCCACCTCTCGGTGCTTATCGAAACTATGCGTCGCGAGGGCTACGAACTTCAGGTAGGTCAGCCACAGGTTATCGTCAAGGAAATCGACGGTGTGAAATGCGAACCTATCGAATTGCTCACCGTAAACGTCACCGAGGAATTTTCATCTAAAATCATTGACATGGTTACCCGTCGCAAGGGTGAATTGGTGTCGATGAGCAGCCAGGGCGACCGTGTTCATCTGGAATTTAACATCCCCTCGCGCGGTATCATCGGTCTGCGCAACAATGTGCTCACCGCATCGGGCGGCGAGGCTATTATGGCCCACCGTTTTCTGGAATACCAGCCATGGAAGGGCGACATCGACCGTCGCACCAATGGTTCGCTTATAGCCATGGAAGCCGGTACAGCATTTGCATACGCTATAGATAAACTTCAGGATCGCGGCCGGTTCTTCATCTTCCCCCAGGAGGAAGTGTATGCCGGACAGGTAGTGGGCGAAAATGCTAAGGACAACGACATTGTGGTGAACGTAACCAAATCCAAGAAACTCACCAATATGCGCGCTTCCGGTGCCGACGACAAAGCCCGTATCATACCCCCCGTGGTATTCAGCCTCGAAGAAGCGCTGGAATACATCAAAGAGGATGAATATGTGGAAGTTACACCTCATCACATACGTCTGCGCAAAATCATCCTTGATGAAATTGAACGCAAACGCGCCAATCGCTGATTATGTTCTCGCTTAACCTACGCGGAAAACTCGTTGAATATGACCGCCCCACGGTGATGGGCATCATCAACGCCACTCCCGATTCGTTTTTCGGCGCGTCGAGAGTGAGCACCATTGATGAATGTAAGGCCCGCGCCGCACGCATGGCCGCCGAGGGTGCCGATTTCATTGACATCGGAGCATTCTCGACACGCCCCGGAGCCCGCGAGGTGGGCATCGACGAGGAAATCGACCGCCTGCGCGAGGCTATTCCGGCCATACGAGCCGCGGCACCAGATGTGCCGGTTTCGGTGGATACATTCCGCGCCGAGGTGGCTCGTATAGCCGTGGAGGAACTCGGAGCCGATATTGTAAACGACGTGGCCGGCGGAAATCTTGACCCTGCGATGTTTGATACCGTAGCCGCTCTGGGAGTTCCCTATATCTTAGGCCACATGCGCGGCGAGGTGTCGAATATGATGGAGTTCACACAGTATGAGGACGTTACGGCCGATGTGCTCAGCGAACTCGGCGACCGCCTGCAACAGCTCTCGCTCTTGGGTGTCAACGACGTGATTATCGACCCCTGCTTCGGGTTCAGCAAAACCCTTGACCAGAACTATCGCCTGCTTTCGCAGCTTGAACTGCTGAAACTATTCCACCGCCCCCTGCTTGTGGGATTCTCACGCAAATCAATGATAACCAAACTGCTCGACATACCCACCGACGAGGCCCTCAACGGCACGACGGTGCTGAACACTCTGGCACTGGAACGCGGTGCTGAAATACTGCGCGTTCACGACGTCCTCCCCGCGGTGCAAGCCTCGCGTATCGTGGGCAAAATGATGTCGGAATCCAATCTTTAACTCTCAATCCCTCTCCCCTCGCCTTATGCCAACTTTCGGCGTCAAAGACGCATTCGACATCCTTCTGGTAGCGATTCTGCTATATTATATCTACCGGCTTATGAAAGAGTCGGGCACCATCAGCATTTTTTATGGCATAATGGCGTTTATCGTGGTGTGGATCATCGCCTCCGAGATTCTGGAGATGCGTCTTATCGGCACAATTCTGGATAAGTTTATGAGCATTGGTCTGCTCATCCTTGTCATCCTGTTTCAGGATCAGATAAAACGCTTTCTTGTAGAACTTGGCTCACATCGCCGGTGGTCGTTCCTTGCCAAGGTTTTTCATCACCACAAAGGCGATACCGACGACTCAAGCGCATGGGTGCTCCCGGTTGTGTATGCCTGCATGAATATGAGCAAATCTAAAACCGGCGCACTCATTGTCATACAGCAGGATATGCCGCTTGACAACTACGCGAAATCGGGCGATATAATCAATGCGTCCATCAATTCGCGGCTCATCGAGAATATATTTTTCAAAAATTCGCCCCTTCACGACGGCGCAATGATCATAGCCGACGGCAAAATCGAAGCTGCCGGCTGCATCCTGCCCGTGAGCCACGATAGCGACGTGCCCCGAAGCATGGGTCTGCGCCACCGCTCAGCCTTAGGTATTGCCCAGGCCACAGATGCCGTGGCCGTGGTGGTATCAGAAGAGACCGGCAAGATTTCCATAGCATACCGCGGCAAAATCTATCCGCGCCTATCATCTGCCGAACTCGAACAGCGCCTCACCGCCCTCGCTACCCCCGGCGCACAATAAAATTATGTAACCACACCGGGTACGCACCTCACGGGGGACGACCGTCCTATGGAGCGACGCCGCTCCACGGTGTCGGATTCGCGCCGTATGGGAGGGATACGATAATACATTGTATTTCAGCGATTTGTATGGACGCAAAAGTTTTTTTGCGCCCATACAATTTATTGGTATTCCGCAAATTACGTCCAGAATACCTCTCCCGGTGCTTACGGCGCGCCGGGGACAACTTCTTAGCACAGACTCATTTCGATGTCGCCGATGGCAAGCGAGGCCTTGAATAATACCGGTATGCGTGCATCTGCATCAATGAGGCAGCGCACCGGCACCCCGGCACCGCTGTATGTAAACGTAAATTCCTGTACCGGTTGGCCATTCCATTGCTTTTCACCGCCATACACAGCCGTTACCTGCATACCTTCGCCACATTGTGCCGTGAGGGTCTGTCCCGGGGTCAATGAATCAAAATCTACACTATAAGCATAGTAAAACGCTGCCAGTAGGTTAGCCGTGGTGAGGATATTCGTCATCGTTGACGGATCGGCATCCAGCGTGCCCTGCCCTGCTGTGTTTTTGAAATTCTGTGGTGCATCGGCATCGTAACATCCGGCCCGCAGTGCGTCAACCGTAGGTTTTCTATACCACCCGATGCAATCAGTGACAGCCTCGGATGGCAACTCACCGGGAGCTGCCGTACCGAACGTGGCTGCCAATGTATCGGTCACCTCAAAAAAACGACCCTCCCAGTCGATACTGCGACCATTAAGAGTGCCATAGAAATAATCGTCGGTACACTGCACCGACACCGACGCGTGAGCAGCGGTCTCATCAATCAATCCCCAGTGATAGCGCACGGCATAGTTATACGTCCGTTCAGGGAAATCCACGGCAGAAGCCACAGACGCAGCTCCCAAAATCAATAAAGTTGAAAGTAAAAATTTCTTCATAATTTTGATGTAAGATTCATATAATCTATAACAACGTATAAGCATTTGAGGTTTGACTCACGATTGAAATTGCACCGACACGATTAGCAGACGAATAAGCGCAAACCGGCCACGAACGAAAAAGCCCTCCGCAGCGCGCGGAGGGCTTAGATATATCATTGATAATTAAGGAAATTACCAACCGGGGTTCTGAGTCAGGTTCTTGTTGAGACGGATCTGATCAGTAGGAATAGGCCAGAAGTATTCACGGTCAGAGAAAGTACGGGTCATACCGCCTGAACAATCGATATAGTTACCATTAACATAAGGAGCAGCCACAGGTGCAACAGAGATATTTGCACCCAGGGTGATATCCGGATTCTTGGTGAAATCGAGCAAGTCGAGCTTATGCCAACGAACGAGATCCCAGTAGCGAATATCGTCATCGAACATAAATTCGCAACGACGGCAGCGGCGGATTTCCCACAGCAGTGAGCTTACGCCCATGTCATTATCGGGGTCGTTCATATTGGACAGAGAGGCAAGGGTCTGGTCAGGCAGACCGGCACGGCTGTAAAGCGGATTGAGCAATGTGGTGACATCTGCATCGGTTAACGAACCGAGTTCAGCTTTAGCCTCAGCCACGGCGAGAGCAATACGGGCACCCCAGAAAAGCGGAGCGCATGTATAGGCCTTGTTAGCAACTGTAGCATAGGCATAGGGAACTTCAAGATTGTCGTATTTAGCTACGCCATAGCCCGTGTGAGAAGTCATAGCCATGGTGTTCTCACGTGTATATTCCATATTGGTATACATAACGTAGGGGTCTATGGTCTGCGCCAGACGTTGGTCGCGCACAGCGAGCAGATTTGCAATAGAGAGGGCTGCAGATACAACGTTTCCGTCTTCGTCATATTCAACCTCAGCGACACCAACATCCGAACGGTCACAAGATGTGAGTTTGAGGGGTTTGCCATCAGCAAACAGGTAGCTGTCGAAAGCATCCTTTGTCATACCGCAGACAGTTGAAGACGAACAGGTCCAGTCAAGAAGTGAGTGCATAAACACGTCCTTGGTATAGCCTTTCATGAAGATAACCTCTGGATTAGCTGCCAGACCTTCTATAAATGAGTTATAAAGAGCCTGATAATTATCTCCTACGGGATAGGCGCTAACCAATGGTGAGCCGGTATTTACCACCTTGTTGAACATTTCGGTAGCACGAGTATTGTCCCCACTATGGTATTTGGCATACGAACCCTCAAAAAGAGCCATCTCTACGAGGACTGCCTTGGCAAGATCCTGTGAGAACTCAGACTTAGAAGATGCCTTAGTGATGTTATTTACGGCATATTCCACATCAGCCAGAGCGTAATTCATAACTTCTTTGCGAGCGGCGCGAGGTCCATAGAGTTCGGGAGATTCTGTATTAAGGACATCCTCAACCAGGGGTACGTCGCCATAACGTTTAACGAGGGTGAAATACTGGATACCGCGGTTGAGACGTGCGATGGCGATGAAATTATCACCCTCGACAGTTCCGTTGAGTTCACCTTCCGATACACCCTTGATGATAAGGTTGGCACTACGGATTTCAGTATACGGATCGTTCCAGTATGAGGAGGAAGACAACGCTGTAGTATATGTCCAGTTGGCGAAACGTGAACCAAGCGAACCGGCCTGGTCATCATTGAGTGTCTTGAAGTAGAAAGTACCCTGACCACTGGCACTGCCATAACCGGAGAAGTCGTTATAGAAGGTATTTACCTGGTTCTGAACATTGAAATCCAGACTCCAGTATGAGGAATTGTTTAGCTGCTTGGACAACGGCTCGCGGTTGTCGTCGAGGAAGTTGTTACAGCCGGTGAGCATAACCCCACCGAGTGCCAAAATTCCAAATATATTAGATTTTTTCATATTAACCAAAGATTAGAAAGAAACTTGGAGACCGAACGAGAATGTACGAGGCATAGGAGTGGTACGGCCAAAGTCGGCATAACCTGCGTTTGAACCCTGAGAGGTTGTAGTTGAAGAAGTTGCCAACTCAGGATCAAGTCCATATTTGCCTGCGCCATTGTAAAGGAATGCTAGATTTTCAGCAGAGAAGTAGATACGTGCACGCTGAATCATAGCTTTCTTGGTGATGTCGGCGGGGATGGTGTAACCGAAAGTCAGGTTTTTAAGACGGAGATAAGCCATATTGAGCAGGTAACGATCCTGAGGATAGAAGTTATAGCAACCACGACCCATAGTCGAAGACCATTTACCGTTACCGCCACCACCTTCGTACATATTCGGATAGGTGTTGTTTTGATCAATTTCGTAACCTACGATTTGGTGAGCATCATTATACACGTAATGGTTGTATGAATTCTGACCTTCAAATGTACCGATAGCACTCTGAGCCATAGGAGTAACAGTAGAGCCTGTAACCCACATATTACGCTTGCCTACACCCTGGAAGAAGAGATCAATATCGAACCCTTTCCATGCACCGCCGAGACGGAATGAATATTCAAACCGGGGGAGGGCATTACCGATCACCTTCATATCACCATGATCTTCCATAGTACCTTCGCCTATATTGATTTCACCATCGCCGTTAAGATCTTTAAATTTCACGTCGCCAGGGCCATACACAAAGTTACCGGTCTGCATACCTGTCTGGTCGGCAATGCCGGGAGCATAACCTGTCTGTGTTGCGCCGGGGGCATATTTACCATCTGCTGTATTCCAGGTAAAGTCATCAACCGTGAAGTAGCGGTCGGTCTCAAAGCCCCATATATCACCGTAATAAAGACCTTCGGTG
This sequence comes from uncultured Bacteroides sp., assembly GCA_964531245.1. Classification (GTDB taxonomy): domain Bacteria; phylum Bacteroidota; class Bacteroidia; order Bacteroidales; family Muribaculaceae; genus CAG-873. The sequence continues at coordinate 27,945 of CAZHDH010000001.1, forward strand.
TAATTGTTAGTATTACCGGGTGTGTATGTGTAGATGGAATGAGAGGGATTGTTCCATTTAGTGATTTTAGAGCGAGCATCAGCTAATGAGGCATTGACATATACATCTGCATCGCCGAAAGAGTGATTCCAACCTAACGAGATTTCCCAACCGTTTGTGGTCAGCTCACCGTTGTTCATAACAGGAGCGTCTGCACCAAGCACTGCGGGCAGAGTCTGACCCGGGCCAAGCATATCCTTATTCTTACGCTGGAACCAATCGAATCCAAAATTGAGGGAGTTGTTAAAGAAACCGAGATCAATACCTACGTCAACTGTCTGGATTCGTTCCCATGTCAGGGTGTTTGACACCAAAGTAGGCATCTCGTACATTGTTAACTTCTGTGCGTCAGCACCGGTTCCGTTAAGCCAATAAGTATAAGTCTGTGAAAGCTGATTTATTGTAGAGAGGAATCTATACGCTCCTACACTTTCATTACCAATCTGACCGAACGACGCACGAATCTTACCATTGCTCCACCATTCTTTGACAGGTTCAAAATACGATTCTTCAGAGAATCGATAGCCTACGGATGCCGAGGGGAAGAATGCCCACTGGTCGTTGGAGGGGAAGCGACTCGAACCATCGTAACGGCCATTTACTTCCAGAAGATAAATACCTTTATAGTCGTAGTTGATACGACCGAAGAAACCGGCGGTAGCGCGTTTCCAGTCTTCACCGGTTACGTTATATGTTGGACCGTTGGTGAGGTCAATATTAGAAGGATCATATTGCACCAAACCTGTACGCTGAGCATAGAACTGTTTGTAGTGCTCTTGTTCAGCCATAGCACCGAGCATAATCTTGAGGTTGTGATCCTCATTGAATGTCTTGGCATATGTGGCGTATACGTTCATATTCCAGAAAGTATCACGATAGTTGCTCTGTGCAACGTACGACGACGACTGACTGTAATCAGAGTAAAGTACGAACGGTTTGTTACCCCAGGTCTGCCAGGTATAGAACGGAGCACGTGCGGCATCACTGTTCATATTACGCAGAGCGTATGTGAAGTCGGCCTGAAGATTGAGCCCGGGAATAATCTCGGCATTCAACCACGCCTGCATACGTGTCTGTGCGTATGTGGTGCGATTCATCTGCGAATTTAGCGAGTTACCGATAACGTTACGGAACTGCACCGGATTTCCATATTCGTCGTTGATATAACCATAGTTCAGGAAGAAGCCGGGCCAGCGCCACATATACTGATAAGGGTTAAGAGTGCTTGATGCACCACTTACCAGCATCGAGGGTGTGTCAACGTCTCTATTCGAGAAATTCATACGCACTCCTGCTTTCAGCCAACTGAAGATAGAGGTAGAAAGGCTGACATTGGCCATATATCGCTGCACTTTAGCAGGATTGTAACGAAGCATATCTTCGCGTGAATCATAACCAAAAGATGCGCGGTACTGAGTCTTGCCTGATGTACCTTCGAGGCTTACATTATGTTTCTGACTGAATGCAGAGCTGAAAAGAGTCTTTGCGATATCCCAGTCGGCATAGCGAAGCCAGGTATTGCCTTGGATCACATAGTCGCCTACATTATCCCAGTTCTGGAACTCGTGAAGCTCTACATTACTTGTATAGGGCTTGCCGCCGTGCTGTGCCTGCCATGCCTCGGCATAAGGCAGCAGGTCTGTATAGTTCATACCGAAGATGTCTACATCACCGCCGGTGCGATACTGTGATTGCAGAGCATTGTTGATCTGATCAACAGTATTGAGGAATTTGGGCAGGATTGTGGCGTTGCTCCAGCCAAAGTTATTGTTATAACTTACAGAAACGCGGTCTGTCTTGGCAGACTCCTTCGTGGTGACAAGAATAACACCGAAAGCGGCACGTGTACCGTATACTGCAGAAGAAGATGCGTCTTTAAGTACAGAGATAGCCTCGATATCCTCGGGGTTGATAAATGAGAGATCGTCAACAGGAACACCATCAACAACGATAAGGGGTGATGAACTCTGACTGTTTGTAAGAGTTCCGACACCGCGGATATTGATTGTAGCGTTGCTGGTAATATCACCATTTGCTGTAGTAATAGTAAGACCGGGAACCGAACCTTGGAGTGCCTTGGTGACATCGGTAACGGGGCGGCTGTCCATTGTGCGGGCTACGTCAACGGTGGCAACGGCACCGGTAAGGTTGGCACGTTTCTGTGAGCCGTAACCGATGGCTACGAGTTCGTTGAGCTGCTCGGTGGTGGGCTGCAGGTAAACCATCATGCCCTGAGCGGCAGCGACTTCTACGGGTTTGTAGCCTACGTAAGAGATGCGAAGAGTGGTGCCGGGAACGACGCGGAGTGAGAAGTTGCCGTCGAAGTCGGTAGCTGCGGCATTGGTCTGTACGCCTTTTTGCACTACGCTTGCACCGATAACCGGCTCGTTGTTCTCGTCAAGGACGGTACCGGTGATAGTGACGGCCGCCTGACTTTGCGCCTGAGGCTCGGGGGCAGCAAAGGCGGCAAAATTGCCGGTCAATGGCATACCACAAGCCAATAGCAGAGTCACAAACAATTGTTTTCTCATAAGGTGGTAGTTAAAGTTTTTTATTGCCGTGATATGTATCACGCGGGGTGGTAAATATCATCGGCTTGGTTATGATTGGAAGTTATAATTCTGCGGAACTTAATGTGCTATAAGTCAGCTGTTTTGTTAGTATTTTGGTTATGCTGCCGTGGCAGCTTCATAAAGATTTTTTAAGGGTTTATGGGTTATCAGATAGATTTAAGTGCACAAAATTAAGACTTATTTCTTAGAACGAATTATATTTAACTTTATTTAACCTTATGTTTTACAGCATATTTTTTTAGAAATCGTTTGAAAATACACTACTATTAACACATCCTGAAATATATTTCGGGTGGTATTTTTGCCTCGGTGGGAAATTATTGCTAATTTTGTGGTGCAAATATAATGTACGTACGCACGCATGAAAAAATATATCTTAGGTGTAGCGACCGCCATGGTTGCGCTCACCGCCTCGGCAGCCGACCTGCGCGGCGAAAAGTCGTTTGGACCCAAGCTCGGTTATTTCTCCCATAATAAGTCGGCTGTGGCCGGCCTTACTTTCACTTACGCGTTCAGCAACCACTTCCGGCTTGCGCCTGAGGTGGGCTGCGTGTTCCGCCACAATAATCAGGACGCTTTCGTAGGTGATCTGAACGCGCATTTCCCGTTCAGCTTTGAGGACAATAACGTGGTGGCCCTGTACCCGGTGGTGGGCATTACCTACAATTCGTGGGGCACTCATTTCCGTCTGGAGGACGATGGTAAGGAGGTGAGCAGCCACAACAACCGCCTGGGCGCAAACCTCGGCGCGGGCTTCGACCTGCGGTGCTCCCAGACCCTGCGCCTTAATATCGAGGCTAAGTATTCGCTCGTCAAGTCGTTTTCGTCGCTGGTTGTCACAGCCGGCATAAGTTATGTATTCTGATATGAGCGAACGCAAGACTTACATCTTAGGTATCGAATCGAGTTGCGATGATACCAGCGCGGCGGTGGTGGACGGCGATGGCCTGCTGTTAAGCAACGTGATAGCATCGCAAAGCGTACACGAGGAATACGGCGGCGTGGTGCCCGAGCTGGCATCGCGCGCGCATCAGCAGAATATTGTGCCGGTGGTGCAGACAGCGCTGAGCCGCGCCGGAATCGACCGTACCGACCTGAGCGCGATAGCATTCACCCGCGGCCCGGGGCTGTTGGGGTCGCTGCTTGTGGGCACCAGTTTTGCCAAAGGTATGTCGCTGGGGCTGCCTATCCCCATCGTGGATGTCAACCACCTGCACGGCCACGTCCTGAGCCATTTTGTGCGTCGCAATCCCGACGACCGCGTACCCCAATTTCCCTACCTGTGCCTGCTGATTTCCGGCGGCAACAGCCAGATTGTGCTGGTCAAGGGTTATAACGATATGGAGATTTTAGGACGCACCATCGACGATGCAGCCGGCGAAGCCTTTGACAAATGCGCCAAAACCATGGGACTCCCCTACCCAGGCGGCCCGCACATCGACCGCCTGGCCGCCACGGGCAATCCCAAGGCATTCCGATTTTCAAAGCCCCACATTCCGGGGTTGGATTACAGCTTCAGCGGTCTTAAGACTTCATTCCTGTACACCCTGCGCGATGCACTGAAGGCCGACCCTGAATTTATCGAGAAAAACCGTGCTGATCTGGCCGCGTCGCTGCAAGCCACGATCATCGACATTCTGATTGACAAACTGGCCAAAGCCGTGGATCTCACAGGTGTGAGGACTGTGGCCATCGGTGGCGGTGTGTCGGCCAACAGCGGTGTGCGCGCCGCCATATCCGATTTCTGCCGGCGCCGCGGCCTGGAGGCGTTCATCCCCGAACGCGCCTTCACAACCGACAACGCCGCCATGGTGGCTATTGCCGGATTGTTCAAATACCGCGACCGCGATTTTTGCGCATACGACGAAACTCCTTATGCCCGCGTAACAATATGAGCAACGATATAAAAAAACTGGCCGTAGTGGTTATCGGCGATGAAATTTTGCTGGGGCAGGTGACCGACACCAATTCCGGAGCCATTGCCCGCGCTTTTGGCCCCGAGGGTTGGGTTATGACCCGCGTAATCACCGTAGGCGATGATGCCGACGCAATCCGCAAAGCCGTCGGCGATGCTCTTGAAGCTGCCGATTTGGTGGTGACCACCGGTGGACTCGGTCCCACCAAAGACGATATTACCCGCGGTGTGCTGATGGACATTTTCGGCGGCTCCCTGCGACACGACCCCGAAGTGGAGGCTAACATCCGCCGCGTATTCAGCCTGCGCGGACTTGACCTCAACCGCCTCACGGCCGCCCAAGCTATGGTGCCCGATTCATGCACCGTGATTCAGAACGCATACGGCACTGCGCCTATAATGTGGTGGGATTATGGCCATGAGGCATTAGTGGCAATGCCGGGGGTACCGTTTGAGACCGAAGGAATGCTTCCCGAGGTCGTGGCTCACGCCGCACGTAAGTATGCCCACGGCCAATGCGTGCTCCATCACACGCTGATTGTGAGCGGAATAACCGAAAGTGCCCTGGCCGAAAGTCTTGACGACTACGAAGCCTCTCTGCCTGCCGATACTCACCTGGCCTATCTGCCCAACCCCGGCTACATCCGCCTGCGGCTTGACAGCACCGCCACGAGCCACGAATTTGAAGCAGCCGTTGACCGCCTGCGCTCCTCAGTCGCGTCCTATCTGGTGTATGACGGCGATGCATCCCCGGCTGCTATCCTGATTGAGAAATTGCGCTCGCGCGGTCTCACCGCCGCCACTGCCGAAAGCTGCACCGGGGGGAATATCGCCCATAGTATCACTGCTGTTAGTGGCGCTTCGGATGTATATCCCGGCGGCGTGGTGAGCTATGCAAATGAGGTCAAGGCAGATGTATTAGGTGTTGATATGGCCGACATCACAGCCCACGGAGCCGTGAGCCGCGAGGTAGTGGAACAAATGGCCGCAGGTGTGTGTCGCCTTACCGGTGCGCGATGCTCTATGGCCACCAGCGGCATTGCCGGACCCGGCGGTGGATCGCCCGAAAAACCAGTTGGCACGGTGTGGATGGCATGGTGTGTCGACGGCTCTGTGACCTCGCGCCTGTTCCGCTTCCCGGGAAATCGCGACCGCGTGATTCATCGTGCCACTACCGAAGCCATCCTCGGCCTCGTTAAACTTCTGCAATAAGACACATGAACAAAATACTTTCAAAAGAATATTTTTCAGAGCGCGTGGTGAAGCTCATCGTGGACGCGCCGCTCATCGCTCGCTCGCGCCGACCGGGACATTTCGTAATCGTGATTCCGGATGCACGTGGCGAACGCATACCCCTGACCATCGCCGATGCCGACACCGAGCGGGGCACCATCACCCTGGTGGTGCAAGCAGTGGGACACTCCACCCGCGAGATCTGCGCAATGGAGCCGGGGCAATTCCTGCACGACATAGTGGGACCGCTCGGTCAGGCCACGCATATTGAACACCGCGGCACAGTGGTGTGCAGCGGTGGCGGTGTGGGGGTAGCTCCCCTGCTGCCCATTGTGCGCGCCATGAAGGAGGCCGGCAACCGCGTGGTGTCTGTTCTGGCCGCACGCACCCGCGATCTCATCATTCTTGAAGAGGAAGTGGCCCGGTGGTCTGACGAGGTTATAATTATGACCGACGATGGTTCATACGGTCAGAAAGGCTTGGTGACTCAGGGTATCGAGCAGGTGATATTGCGCGAGAAAGTGGACGAGGTGGTGACAATCGGTCCCGCAATCATGATGAAATTTGTAGCACAACTCACCCGCAAGTATGACATCCCCACCACCTGCTCGCTCAATACCATTATGGTCGACGGCACGGGAATGTGTGGCGCTTGTCGCATTACGGTAGACGGCAAGATGCGTTTCGTATGCGTCGACGGCCCGGAATTCGATGCACACAAGGTGGATTTCGACGAGATGCTAATGCGTCTGAAAGGCTACAACTAATGCCCCTATATATAATAATGTGTAACTGATATGGAAAACAACACATATACCGGCGGTCGCGATGCGCAATGGCGCGTGGAATTGCGCGAGGCTATCCCACCCAAGGAACGCACATCCATTCCGCGTGCCACAATGCCGATGCTTCCGCCCGGGATACGAATACACTCCAATGAGGAAGTCAACGAGGGGCTTTCGGCCGGGCAAGCTGTCACCGAGGCCACACGCTGCCTCGACTGTGCCGATCCGCAGTGTGTCACAGGCTGTCCGGTGAATATCGACATCCCCGGCTTTATCAAGAATATACAACGCGAGCATTTTGCCGATGCAGCCGCCGTGCTCCGGGCCACCAGTGCGCTCCCGGCTGTGTGTGGCCGCGTGTGTCCGCAGGAACGCCAGTGCGAGAGCCGTTGCATTTATAATAAAATGAAGAAGGCTCCGGTGGCTATCGGTTGGCTCGAACGTTTCGCCGCCGACAACGCGCGCCTGAATCACGACATCCCGGCAGAACCCGAACTGGCACCCGCCGGCGCACGCATCGCCGTGGCCGGGTCGGGACCGTGCGGCCTGTCGTTTGCCGGCGAAATGGCACGTCTGGGTTATAAGGTCGATGTTTTCGAAGCCCTGCACGAGATTGGCGGGGTGCTCAAATATGGTATTCCCGAATTTCGCCTGCCCAACGCCGTGGTAGATGCCGAGCTTGATGCCCTGCGCAGCCTCGGTGTCGAATTTCACACCGATACGGTCATCGGCAAAACCCTGAGCTACGATGATATAATCAACCGCGGATATGCAGCACTGTTTGTAGCTTCAGGTGCCGGACTGCCCCGTTTTATGGGTATTCCGGGCGAGAACTTCAACGGTGTGCTTTCAAGCAACGAATACCTCACCCGCATCAATCTGATGCACGCCGGACAACCCGGCTGGGCCACTCCGGTGCCGCAAGGTGCACGCGTGGCTGTAATCGGCGGTGGCAATACCGCGATGGATTCGGTTCGCACGGCCCTGCGCATGGGCGCACAGGAGGCTATGTTGGTGTACCGCCGCACCGAGGCCGAAATGCCTGCCCGCCGCGAGGAAATCGAGCATGCCAAGGAGGAAGGCGTTAAATTCCTGACCCTCTGCAACCCGGTGGAATACCTGGCCGACGAAAACGGACGCGTGCGCGCCATGCGCCTGCAACGTATGGAGCTGGGCGAGCCCGATGCCGATGGTCGCCGCAGCCCCGTGCCGGTGGAAGGTGCCATCGACGAAGTGCCGGTGGATGTAGTGGTGGTGAGCGTGGGCGTATCTCCCAACCCGCTCATTCCCTCGAACATCGACGGTCTGGAAGTGACGCGCCGCGGCACAATCGCCGTGAACGATGATTTGCAAAGCTCGCTACCGATGATTTTTGCAGGTGGCGACATTGTGCGCGGCGGTGCCACTGTCATCCTGGCAATGGGTGATGGCCGGCGTGCCGCTCATTGTATGCATAAATTTTTAAGTAACTCGAAATAAATCCAATCATTATGAAAAAACATATACTTGCTGCCGCGATGCTGTTAGGAGCTGTGGCTCCGGCTTTTGCTGCCACTCCGCTGTGGATGCGCGATGTGGCGCTGTCGCCCGACGGCTCGCGCCTGGCATTCTGCTACAAAGGCGATATTTTCACAGTGCCGGTATCAGGCGGTATGGCCACACGCCTCACCTCCACCCCCGATTATGAACAACGCCCCGTGTGGAGTCCTGACGGCAAGCAGATTGCCTTTGCCTCAGATAAAAACGGCAACTTTGACATCTATATCGTGGAGGCACGCGGCGGCCTTCCCACACGCCTCACATATAATTCCGCAGCCGAGCTCCCCGAGGGATTCACTGCCGACGGATCCGCCGTGCTTTACTCCGCCGCGATTCAGGCACCGGCATCCAGCGCGGCCTATCCCGTAGGACGCCTCACGCAGCTATGGCAGATCGGCACCGACGGCGGCGCTCCCACACAGGTGCTGGGCACCCCGGCGCGTTTCATAAGCCATCTGCCCGGCGATAAGGGTATGCTATACCAGGATGTCAAGGGATATGAGGACGAATGGCGCAAGCACCACACTTCATCTGTGACACGCGATATTTGGCTGCTGGATAAGGACGGCAATCATAAAAATCTGACTCACCGCGGTGGTGAAAACCTAAATCCGGTGGCGGGCAGCGATGGTGATACGTTCTATTTCCTGAGCGAGCGCGACGGTGGTTCGATGAATGTATATAAATCATCGGTAAGCAATCCTGAACAGGTTGTGGCAGTCACAGATTTCAAAACCCACCCGGTGCGTTTCCTGAGTCGGGGTGCCGACGGCACTTTGGCTTTCACCTACGACGGCGACATCTACACGATGCGCGACGGCGGTGCTCCCGTCAAGGTTGACATCGCTGTGGTGGACGATTACCAGCCCGATGTTGAAAAATTCAGTGTACGCAGCGGTGCGAGCGAAGCCGTGGCATCGCCCGACGGCAATAGCGTGGCTCTGGTATGGCGTGGCAATGTGTTCGTGACCTCAACCGATTACTCCACCACCCGCCAAATCACAGATACGCCTGAAGCCGAGCGGCAGGTGACTTGGGCACCCGACGGTAAAGCCCTATATTATACCTCGGAACGCGACGGCAAATTCAATATCTATAAAGCCACTATGGGTCGCGCCGATAGCGAACCCGACTTTGCTCACGCCACCACTATTGTAGAGGAAGCCGTATTTGAAAACGACGGACACGAACGCACATATCCCCGGCTCAGCCCCGACGGAAAGTCGCTGGCATTCATCCTTGACCGCAATAAACTGACCGTGCGCGATATGGCCACAGGTAAGGTTAAGGAACTTACCGACGGCTCCACTTACCGACACCGCGACGGCGGCTTCTACTATACCTGGAGCCCCGATTCACGCTGGATTGCACTCGAAATCATCGACCGCAAGCACGATCCTTATTCCGATGTGGCTATCATCGATCCTGTAAGCGGTGAGCTTACTAATCTCACCAATTCGGGTTATTTCGACCAGACTCCCGTGTGGGTTATGGACGGCAACGCTCTGATGTTCCTGAGCGAACGATATGGTATGCGCAACCATGCCTCGTGGGGGTCGCAATACGACGTTATGCTGGCATTCATGAACCAGGATGCCCTCGACCGCTGGAACTTGAGCGAGGAGGACCTCGCCCTGCTCGAAGATGCCGAGAAAAAGGATGATAAAAAGGACGATAAAGATTCAAAGTCCAAGGATGTAGAAGTAGACCTCAGCCGTATCACCGACCGCATCGTGCGCGTCACACCGCAATCGGCCTTCCTTGAAGATGCCGCCATGACCGCCGACGGCTCCACCCTCTATTACCTGAGCGAAGCACCCGACGGTGGCAGCCAGCTCTGGAAATTCTCGCCACGCGAGGAGGAACACCGCCTGGTGACTACCCTGAGCGGTGCGCGCGGTTTTGATGTGACACCCGACGGCAAGAATATTTTCATTATGGGTTCTACTCCCCGCCAGCTCAATACCAAGACCGACAAACTCACCCCCGTCAGCTATTCGGTAAATACCTCCATCAATCACGATGCCGAGCGTGAATATATGTACGACTATATGACCCGCGAGGTGGCCGAACGTTTCTATGTAGCTGATATGAACGGTGTCGACTGGCCCGGACTCACCACTGCCTACCGTCGTTTCCTGCCCCATATCAATAATAATTATGATTTTGCCGAACTGCTCAGCGAGCTGCTTGGCGAACTGAACGTGAGCCATACCGGTGGACGATTCAGCGGTTATAACGCAGATATGCCAGACCGCACCGCTTCGCTCGGTCTGCTCTTTGACGTAGCCGATAACGGCCAAGGTGGGATGCTGATCAGCGAGGTAATCGCGGGCGGTCCGCTCGACAAGGCAAGCTCCAAAGTGCGCCCCGGTATGCGTCTTACTCATATCAACGGCACTCCCCTCACTCCTGATACCGACCTTTCAAAGCTCCTGACCGACCAGGCCGGCCGTCGCACACTCATCACCCTGAGCGACAACGGTTCTTCATTCGACGAGGTTGTAAAACCCGTATCTACCGGCTATGTATCACAGCTGATGTACGACCGCTGGGTGAAACAGCGCGCCGCCGATGTCGATCGCCTTTCGGGTGGACGTCTGGGATATGTGCATATCGAAAGCATGGCCGATGATTCGTTCCGCAAGGTTTACTCCGACCTGCTCGGCAAATACAACGACCGCGAAGGCGTAATCATCGACATTCGTTGGAATTCCGGCGGACGCATGCACGAAGACATCGAAGTGCTTTTCTCCGGTCAGAAATATTTCACTCAGGAAATCCGCGGCGAGGAAACCTGCGATATGCCCTCGCGCCGCTGGAACAAACCCTCGGTGATGCTAATTGACGAAGCCTGCTATTCCAACGCCCACGGCACCCCCTGGGTTTACAAACATCAGGGCCTGGGCCAGCTCGTGGGTATGCCCGTGCCCGGCACAATGACCTCAGTCAACTGGGTGCGAATGGTCGACCCCGCTATGGTATTCGGCATACCCGTCATAGGCTATCGCCTGGCCGACGGCTCGTTCCTCGAAAACCAGCAGCTCGAACCCGACGTAAAGGTAGCCAATGACCCCGCAGCTCTCACCGCCGGCGAGGACGCACAGCTCCGCACAGCCGTCGAAACCCTCCTGCGCCAAATAGACCAGGCCAAGAAATAATCCCTCCCCGATACACACGCCGTCAGCGGGCACTTTCAACATTGAGAGTGCCCGCTGCAATGTTCAGAACAAGCCAACATCAAGCCCGGAGTAAACATTTTTCTTGCACGGTTGTATAATAATTGCTAACTTTGTACGTTTTATACGGTATATATAAGAGACATGAGACAACTAAAGATTACCAAATCAATCACCAACCGCGAGAGCGCGTCGCTTGACAAATACCTGCAGGAGATTGGTCGTGAGGACCTTATCTCTGTTGAGGAAGAAGTTGAACTGGCGCAGCGCATCAAGCAGGGTGACCAAGCCGCTCTTGACAAATTGACCCGTGCCAACCTCCGCTTCGTGGTTTCGGTGGCCAAGCAGTATCAGAACCAAGGTCTGACGCTGCCCGACCTGATCAACGAAGGAAATGTAGGCCTCATTAAGGCTGCACGCAAATTCGACGAAACTCGCGGCTTCAAATTTATCTCTTACGCCGTGTGGTGGATTCGCCAGTCGATCCTCCAGGCCCTGGCCGAGCAGAGCCGTATCGTACGTCTGCCTCTTAATCAGGTAGGTTCTCTTAACAAAATCAGCAAAGCCCTCTCTAAATTCGAGCAGGAAAACGAACGCCGTCCCTCGGCCGAGGAACTGGCCGAAACCCTTGACGTTCCTGTTGAGAAGATTGCTGATACAATGAAGGTGTCGGGCCGACACATTTCTGTCGATGCCCCCTTTGTTGAAGGCGAGGACAACAGCCTGCTCGATGTGCTTACCAACGACGATTCTCCTATGGCCGATGCCTCTCTGAATCAGGAATCGCTCTCTAACGAAGTGGAACGCGCTCTGCGTCAGCTTCACGAACGCGAACGCGAAATCCTGAAAATGTTCTTCGGTATCGGTTGTCAGGAAATGACTCTCGAAGAAATCGGTGCTAAATTTGAACTGACCCGCGAACGTGTGCGTCAGATCAAGGAAAAAGCTATCCGGAAGCTTAAAGGCAACAAGAGTCGCCTGCTCAAATCTTACCTCGGCCAATAAACCATCACTCGACAATGTTGACGCGGGTGTGTCGGAATCAAATCTGACACACCCGCGTATTTTTTTGCATTCTTTAGCAAAAGGCAATTACCGTTCGCTGCAATTTTTCAGAAAATTCAGCAGCGCGTTGCGTTCCGCTTCGGCCTGCTCGGTGAGCAGGAAGTGCCCGGCCAGCGGTGCGGTGTATAGGGTCTTGGGGGCGGTGATGCTGTTGTACACCCCGTAGGTAGTAGTTGGCGCACAAGTCAGATCGTTGAATCCAAATGCGTAATAGCCCGGCACGGTCAGGTTTCGTGCGAAATTCACTGTGTCGTAATAGCTCAGGTTTTCGAGCAGCCGAGGTGTGCGGTTGCTTTCGTTTTTGAAAATGTGAGGCCACCCTCCGGCACGCCCCGAGGCGTAACCCGTCAGGTCACTCATTGCCGGGAAATTGGCCACGACAAACTTTACCGACGGGTGCAATGCTCCGACAACGATGGAAAGGAAACCTCCCTGACTGCCACCGTATGTGGCCACACATCCATTAAATTGCGGTAAGGCCTCTATGAAATCCACGGCACGCACAGCACCGCGAATCACCCGGTTGTAGTAATAATCATCGCGACGCTCCATATTCATCGTGGGATAAGACGCTAAGGGGCCGCCTTCCAGGTCGCGATAAAGCGCGGCATCAAGATTGTTTGGAATCCCGTGTATGCCCACAGCCATAGCTATCACACCCTTTTCGGCAAACGCCACCGGTGCATCTATGGCATATACACCGGCCCCGGGATATTGCACTATGGCCGGAAACGGCCCGTCGCCTTTTGGCATTGCCAACATTCCATAGAAACGCGCAGCACGCCCGCCGGCCAGGAAGCTCACCTGATACACATCCACCGTCGGAGTGCATTTATAGGCCAGCAGAGTCATTTCGAGCTTTAGCTCTTCGCCGCGACATTTTTCAATTACTCCGCTCCAATATTCCATGAAATCGTCAGGGCACGACACCGTGGGTCGGATTTCCTCGGGCGAAAATCCGATGGTTCCCATCGCCGAATAGTTGCGACCATTCACCTCACATTGAGCCTTACAGCGCAAAAATCCGGGTTCGAGCATTGTCCCACCCTTTACGGTAGCCACACCATTCCTCACTTTCACTTTGCCATTGAAAGCAGGCACCATCAGATCCGGACCAATCTCGTATGTAACCTCGACACCATCAAGCCCCACATTGCTTTCGGTCAGCAAAATTGTAAAAGAAACGTCATCTCCGACAGTCGCGGTCCATCCACCATTGCCGGGTGCCACACGCAGCTCCACGACATCTGTCGCACGCCCGGCATTGCAGCACAGCGTCGCCAGTAAGAATCCCAGAAATAATAATCGTCTCATTAAATTCCTAATAATTAAAATGTAAGGCGCTGTACCAATTCTGACACAGCGCCTTATTTTATAAGTAACTCTCAAAAATTAGTTTATACTATGGGATATTTTTTAAACCCTGCGGGCCGATATATCCTTGCTTGTCTTGACGCGCCTTTTGTCCTTTTCGCTCAGTCACGTAGCTCGCTACGCTCCTTTGCTCAAAGGACAAAATGCATCGTCAATCCTTCGCAAATCTATATCGTCTAATTTTTAAGAGTTACTTATCGTTTTCAAATTAGTCTTTGAAGTAGCGGTTGTAGAGACCCTCGAAGCCTTTGCCGTGGCGAGCTTCGTCTTTGGCCATTTCGTGCACGGTGTCGTGGATAGCATCCAGACCGGCTTCTTTGGCGTTGCGGGCAATGCGCATTTTGTCTTCGTTAGCACCGGCTTCGGCCTGCATACGTTTCATGAGGTTTGTCTTGGTGTCCCAAACGCAGTCGCCCAGGAGTTCGGCAAACTTGGCAGCGTGTTCAGCTTCCTCGAAAGCATAGCGACGGAAAGCTTCGGCAATTTCGGGATAACCCTCGCGGTCGGCCTGGCGCGACATAGCCAGATACATACCTACCTCGCTGCATTCGCCGTTGAAATGAGCGGTGAGGTCGGCAATCATCTGTTCGCCGGTGCCTTTAGCCACGCCCAGCTCGTGCTCGGTCACAAACTTAAGGAGTTCTTTGGGATCAACTTCTTTGAAAGCACTTTTGGGAGCTTTACATACGGGGCACTGTTCGGGTGCTTCATCGCCGGTGTGTACATAGCCACACACGGTGCAGATATATTCTTTTTGCATATCAGTTAGAATTGTATATGAATGTGATGTGTTTGCAAAGTTAGTAATTATAGGTATTGGAAAATCTGATTTAAATAAATTTAACTCAATCGGCACGACCTCAAAGATTGCTGCGACGTTTATAATTTATAACTTTGCATCCCCGACACCGGCATAGGTGCGATATAACACTACTGAAATGAAACGTTGGATTTATATTATTATGGTGGTCGTTGCCGTGATAGGCATCGGATTGCTGTATGTGCTCAGCCGCACATTTGAGGCTGAGATGGCTACACGTGTCAACATTCCTAAGAATTCCACAACGGAATCGGTGCGCGATTCGCTTCAGACGGCTTTAGGTTCCGAGAGTGGTTCGTTGGTTTACAACCTGTGGCGCGTTGCCGGTGGTGATGTGGCGCGGGCGCATGGTTCATATCTGGTGAATCCGGGCGATAAGCTGGTGGATGTGGCCAAGAATATTGCCGGCGGACGACAGACTCCGGTGTCGGTGACAATCAATAACATACGCACCTTTGATCAGCTCACAAAGCACATCAGTTCAAAACTGGAAATAACCCAGGACGAACTCAAAAAAGCATTTGCCGACCGCCTCGGCGAACGCGATGATTTCGGGGTCGCCGCCACCTTTCCCGCCGGGGTATTGCCTGACACATACGAATTCTATTGGACCGATACGGCAGAACACGTGGTAGACAAACTCGTGCAGACCCGCGATAAATTCTGGAATGCCGACCGCCTGTCAAAGGCCGCGAAACTCGGACTAACGCCCGTGCAGGTGGCCACCATTGCCTCTATCGTCGAGGAAGAATCGAATAAGAAAGAGGAATTGCCCACGATTGCCCGATTGTATATCAACCGTGTGCATAAGGGGATGAAGCTGCAAGCCGATCCTACTGTAAAATACGCTCTGGGCAACTTCGGATTGCGCCGCATAACCGGCAAGGACCTGCGAGTCGACTCGCCATACAATACCTATAGAAACACCGGATTACCGCCGGGCCCGATCCGTGTGCCGCGAGCTTCCACGATTGATGCCGTGCTCAATTCGCCCCCTCATCCATATTTATATATGTGTGCCAAGAGCGATTTCTCAGGCTTCCACGACTTTGCAGCCGATGCCAAAACGCATACGGAAAATGCCAAGAAATATTGGGCCGCTCTGAATAAACGCAAAATCTACCGATAATTTTTTGAGAGTTACTTATTCAAAAAGCTGACGCACACGCGCAGGATTTGCCCCAAGCTGAATGGCACGACGGGCATCGGCCTGCGCGTCGTCATTTCTATACCTGTCGCGGTTGAGGCGAGCACGATAGTAATATAATTCCGGATCATTGGGATAAGCCTCGAGTGCGGTGCCTATGGTTTCTGATGCTTCCGAGAGGTCGCCGCAATCCAGGTAGCACCCGGCAAGGTTGGCGTAATATTCAGGTGCAGGATCCATATCAATGAGATTTCGCAAATAAGGTATGGCCTGGCGCGCCCGGCCGCTGAGCGAATACAGGGTAGCCATAGCCACCGCGGTATCGGCCGATTTGGGAGCCACACGCGAAAGCACATCGAAATCTGCTTCGGCACCGGCAAGATCACCGCTGTAAATGCGCAACATTCCGCGATAATAGCGCGCATCGGTATTTAGAGAATCAATGCCTACGGCATGGTCGAAATCGGCAAAGGCATCGCGGTCGTGCCCAATGGCAAGCAGAGCTTTACCGCGTCCGAGCACCAGTGTGAGCATATTCGGAGCAATATCGAGCCCGCGATCGTATGTAGCCACCGCCAGCGAGTCGCGCCCCATATAGCTGTACACAGTAGCCAGATTGTTGAATAACAACGCATTCGACGGATGTTCAGGCCTCACCGACAGCGCGTCTGTGAGCCGCGCGGCAGCTTCCTCCCATCGCTGGTCGGCGATAGCTGCATCGGCTTCGCCCATTAGCAAAAAATAAGGGTCGGCCTCAAAAATCGAATCGACCTCGACCGATGCAAAAACGGCATTAAAGCAAATCAAAGCAAGCAGCAGGCTAAATATTTTTTTCATCGCTATAAACGGCTTAAATATTGACAGACGCAAAGTTAGCGATTTTAACGCATCCGTAGCAGAAAAATAATTATAAAAAGAGTTATCATATACCAAATTTTTGTCGTAAATTTGCAAACGAATAGCGTCCTCTGATGCCCACGATGAAAAAGGTATTGCGCCACATAGAATTTCTGCTGATGACCCACGAGTGTGTCATCATTCCCGGTTTCGGGGCTGTGCTTTCGCATAGTCTTGAGGCGAGCTACGACAGTGCATCGGGGCGTTGGACACCCCCTACCCGCGCTTTTGCGTTCAATCCTGAATTGGTGCATAACGATGGTTTGCTTGCGGCATCTATAGCGCGTCGCGAACATATCTCGATTGCAGCAGCGTCGCTCCTTGTCGATGATGCTGTAAAGGTAATGCGCCGTATGCTGGAAGCGGAAGGTCGCGTCTCACTTGGCATGGCCGGAAGCATTTCGTTGGAAAGCGATGGACGCATGATTTTCACCCCCGGAAATTCGGCTATGATGTCGCCGTCGCTTATGTGGCTGCCGCAGGTGGCCGCACCGCTATTGCCCGGTGCAACCATCGAGCCAGGAAATACAGGCGAGGACCTTTCACGTCGCATGAGATTGCGTCGCGCTATGCAACGCGCCGGCGGTTGGGCCGCTTGCATCACAATTATGGTGGCTCTGGCGTGGATCACTGCTCGCAATATGGGCGTGGATCCCGGCGTACAATTAGCCTCAATTCTTCCGATTGAAGCAGAAGCAGAACCCGCCGCTGAGGTCGAGGCTGCTGAACCCACCCCGATTGTGGTGGTACTCGCTACCGCTCCCGCCGACGAGGTTATCGAAAATATTCCTTATACCCCTGCTCCCCACCCAGCTCCGCAAAATTATTGCTTGATCGTAGCATCTTTCGGAAGCCGCGCAGAAGCTGAGGAATATATAGCTGCAAATAAGAATCTTGAGCTGGAACTCATAAACAAAGATGGCCGTTGGCGCGTTTCAGCTGCATCGGGTTCAACTTTTCAGGAAGCCGCTGCCGCAGCCGACCACGAACCCATTGCGTCGCTTTACCCCTCGACCTGGGTATGCCGTCGCTGACCGTTCGGGGCGCATCGCCCCGTATGCAATCCTTAGCTCACTCATAATCAAAACAATACATATACTACATGGAAACTCTTCACGACCTGCTTGTACGTCGCCATTCAATTCGCCGTTATACAGCCGAACCAATTTCGGCCGAAGATGTCACCACCATACTCGAAGCCGCTCTGCTGGCACCGTCGTCAAAGAGTGCCCGTCCGTGGCAATTCGTTTTGGTAGAGGACAACAACACCCTGCAACGCCTTGCCGAATGTAAGGCCGCGGGGGCTCGCCCAATTGCTGCCTGCGCCCTGGCCGTGGTGGTGTGCGGCGAACCCGAACGCAGCGATATGTATATCGAGGATGTTTCCATTGCTGCCGCTTATATGCAGCTTCAGGCCACCGCTTTGGGGCTGGGCGCTTGCTGGATTCAGGTGCGCAACCGCTTTGCCGCCGACGGCGAAGATGCCGAGACTATTGTACGCGAAACTTTGGGAATACCCGAAAATCTGGTGGTGGAATGTATTATGACCATTGGTCATCCCGACGAGGAACGCCGCCCTGTGGATACCTCCAAACTCCTATGGGAAAAGGTGCATATCGCAAATTGGAAATCATCTGATCCCGTGGAATGAGGATAGGGATAGTAGGCAGCGGCAATGTGGCCACACATCTTGGGCGCGCTCTGGTAAACGCCGGACATCAGGTGGTGGCCGTATGTTCCCGTACAGAACAGAATGCGGCACGCCTGGCGCATCAACTCGGTGCCCGCGCTATAACCGACCCTGCCGATATGCCCGCCGACATCTGCGACGTGGTGTTAATCGCCGTGAGCGACCGCGCTGTAGCATCAGTTTCACAAACCTTGCCTGTCAGTGCAGCTATCGTAGCTCATACTTCAGGCAGTATCCCTTTAGAAACCATTGCCGCGCGACATTCCCGTGCCGGTGTGTTCTATCCCCTCCAGACATTTTCGCGCCAAGCCGACGTGGATTTCAGCACCATTCCATTGTTTATCGAGGGAACCGATGATGCTGTGAGCAACGAACTCACCGCGCTTGCATCCCTACTGTCGCACAGCGTGCATTATGCCGACTCAGAGGTGCGCTCGCGGTTGCACATTGCCGGTGTGCTCAGCTCCAATTTTCCGATTTACCTGCTTGAAATGACTCGCGAGGTATTGGGCGATATACCCTTGAATGTTGTGGAGCCGCTCGCCTTTGCATCGTTACAAAAGGCATTTGCCATGGGACCGGCCGATGCTCTCACCGGCCCCGCAAGGCGCGGCGATGTAGCCGTAGTGAAACGTCAGGCCGAGGCACTTCCCGAAGGGTTAAGCCGCCGGATTTACCTCGATATTTCACAGGCAATTCTTAATAAATATTATACCGACATAAAGCTATGAGCAAGATACCCTACCCGCTTGACAAAATACGCGCTATCGTTTTTGATGTCGACGGAGTGCTTTCGCCATCCACTATTCCTGTGGGAGATGATGGAGTGCCACGACGTATGGCTAATGTGAAAGATGGTTTTTCAATCGTACAAGCTATACGCAGCGGCATTGAAATATGTATAATCACCGGTGCCGACACTCCGGGTGTGCGTCACCGTTTTGAGATTATAGGCATACCGGCCGCTAATTTCTTTGCCGGAAAACTTGACAAACTACCCGTACTCCAGGCGTGGATGCACGAAAAAGGCCTTACCCCCGAGGAAGTGGCCTATGTGGGCGACGACCTGCCCGATGTGGCTCCGATGCGATTTGTAGGGCTACCCATCGCGCCTGCCGATGCCTCTGTGGATGCACATCAGGCCGCTTTATATATCACCCAGGCAACGGGCGGATACGGCGTAGGGCGTGAAGTGGTGGAAGAAGTGATGCGCGCTCGCGGACTATGGCCAAGCGAAGCAGCCGCTTTCTAAAATAATTTAACTTTCGCAAATATAACTTGTGAAAAGTATGGAGGTTAAGAGTCAGAGGTTTAGGGCGTTTTTTTGAAGAGAGACATCTTATTTCTCCTATCTTATAGCCTTCTAACATATAAACTTCAAGTTTTCAAGTTCGTATGGACTTGCGAAATTTGAGTAAAATAAGTAGATCATAACCAATTTTCAAAATAGTATATATTTATGGCACGTATTCTGCTTGCATCCGGCTCGCCCCGCCGTCGCGATCTCCTCAAGATGATCGCTCCCGACTTTGAGGTGGTGTCCGGAAAGGAGGTTGACGAAACCTACCCCTCTGATCTCAACGTATATCAGGTACCCTCATTCCTGTCGCAACTCAAGGCCCAGCCTTATCGCGACGAACTCGGCCCTGACGACATTCTCATCACTGCCGACACCGTTGTAATCCTTGACGACCACATTCTCGGAAAACCCCATTCGCGCGCCGAAGCTATCGAAATGCTTATGTCGATGCAGGGTAAGACTCACATCGTGGTTACCGGTATGACCCTGACCACCGCCACATCGTCGCAAACGCTCTCACAGGAGACCAGTGTGGAGTTTGACCGCCTCACATTGGCCGAGGTTGAATACTATGTTGACACCTACCGTCCATACGACAAAGCCGGAGCATACGGCATCCAGGAATGGATAGGAGCCGCAGCCATCACCGGCATCCGCGGCAGCTTCTACAATGTAATGGGCCTGCCCATCCACACCCTCTACAAAGAGTTGCACCGCCGCGGCGTGCTGTGAAGATATTCCGCTAAAGCAACAGCCGGAATCTGGACGACCAGATTCCGGCTGTTGCTTTTATAATAAAGGGGATTATTTCACGGCTGCCTTGCGGATGCCTTTCACGGTGCGGATCAGGTAGATGCCGGGGGTGGGTGTGCCCACAACGCGACGTCCGTGAAGATCGTAAACTGCACCATCGATATCTGCAGCATCAATTTCTACTGACTCAACAGAGCTATTGCGCTTGATCACGAGGTCGTCGATATAGAACGAACCTTTCTGTGTGATGCGGCTTTCTGTCTGAACGAGCTTGAAACCGGCGAGCATATAAGCGAACGATGCATCGAGATCAACCTCAGCAGCGCAATGTTTCCAACCCAAATATGTGAGGTCGGCAAGTTTGAGCCACTTGATGTCGGTGCCGGAGGTAACGCCAACATAGAGTTCGTGGTTGTTGAAGTCACCGTTTACATACATCTGGATTTCATCACCTGCATCAATGAGCACGGGTTCTTCGCCGGTGTACATCCACACACATTCCCCATCGTGAGTTGCGCTGAAAGCGTAAGAGAACAAGCCTGATGATTTGCCGTTGATCTTGGCAGCGGTACTGATCTTGCAAGTAGGAAGTGTTGTAGAGATTCCGGTAGAATGTTCGGCATTGTAAGCAAATGGAGCGGCGAGTTCGAAATTGAAGTCGGGAGTGTAAGCTTCAACGTCGGCTGTGACATCGACAGCTTTGAAGGTGAATTCGTAATCCTTGCCCATGGGGAGCAGCTCGCGGTCGCGGATTTCGCCCGAGAGGTGCGCGGTGTAAGTTTCGCCCGGCACGAGGTCCTTGTTGAAAGCAAAGATTGCGTTGCCGTAGTTGTTTGACAGTTTGTTAAACTTACAGTTACGCTTGTTAACATCCACCACATTACCCTTAGAGTCTGTGATAGTGATCATATCGTAGAGACCCGAGGTATTGAGGCTGTTATCGAAACGGAACTCAACGGTGGGAGCGAGATAGTGGATTTCGCCGTCGGGTGCGGGGAACTGGTCGATGAGTTCCACGCGGTCGCGCGCCAGGGTGGTAAACTTGATTTCCCAATCCTCGTTCATACCGGGATGGCTGTAAGTGCGGTCGGGTGTCGATGCGCCCTTATCAAGGCGAACGGTATAATCAGTGCTCTGGTTGAATGAAGATTCGGGCACGAAAGCTGCGTGATGCAGATTCTTGGAGTAGATGAAACGGCCCTCGACAGCAGGTGTGATGCTGAATGCCTTTTCAAACGAATCTATGTCGATGTCAGAGTTAAAGTCAAATTCGATAGTAGTGGCGCAAGATACCAGCTGTCCTTCCTCAACCACGGGTGTGTAAGAGAGGATATCAAGGGGGTATTCGCGACGCATATTCAGAGCGATATCGTTGTATGTAACCTCGTTGGCCTTAACAGTCACGGGAGATTCTGTGGTATAATATTCATCGTGAGTGGTACGGAGGGTATAATCACCGGGGGTTACGTTGCGGAACACGAACACACCGTTATACATATTGTCGGTGGTGCGTTTCTGCACTACGTTGCCGGCTTTATCCAGAAGTTCGACAAGACAGAAATTAACCGGTGCGAAACGGTCGCGTTCATAGTTATGGAAGCCCACGGGCATATCCTTTTCGCGCAGGTTATTGTCGTCGTAAACTATACCTGCAACGTTGCCGGTGACAAAACGATCCTCGGTATCGTAATACTCCATGATAGAGCGAACGAAATGCCAGGCTTCGAGCCACCAGTAGTCGTCGTTCATCAGGCGGTAAGCCTCAGGGCGGTGTTCGTGCATACCACCTTCCGAGAGCAGACCCACGGTATAGAGGGTGCGGAGTACGCCCAGACCGGTCTTGTAAACACCGAGATAGAAAGTGAGGTCACCGGCGATCTGCAGGGGATGTGTCCATACAGGAAGTTTATTGCTGTAAAGATTTTTACCGAGGATTTCACTCAAGGTGATGTTTTCGGGATAACGTGCATTACCTAAGGTCTCCTCGCGGTAAAGCATAATGGGATAATTGACATCCTCGCCGGCGTTGGAGTGGATCGAGAAGAAAAGATCTACACCAAGCTGATTAGCTTCTGCGGCGATACCCGACAATGAGCGGTCATCGGCTTCAGTATTCTTGATGCGCGACAGATAGGGAGTGGCACCCAGTGAATCCAGGATGTGGTACATGTGCAAACCCTTGTAGAGGTTTGACTTCGATTCCCAGTAACCCAGGGTATCATTCTGTGCGAAAGGATACAGGTGGATGGGACGGTCGTTGCCGGTGTAACCACCATGTCCGGGATTGATATAGATCTTGAGGTCGCTCATGCGCTTGGCCTGAGCCTGGAAGCCTGCGGCGGCTACTACCGCCAGCATTATAAACAGAAATATACGTTTCATGATGTTGACGGAATATTAATCGTTGATATTGAATTTATACATGAGGCCGTCGGCATCGGTATACACCACAGTGCCGTCGAGCGATGCGGTGGCTTCGCCTACCAGAACGCTATCGGGAGTGAGGGTGCGTACAATACCGGTAGATGTGTTCACAGCCACGAGCTGTGAGCTGAGAATTCCGTAGCCATCGTCTTCGCTCACTACTGCCACGATGGTGCGGGGGCCTGCCCAGCTTACGAAATCGCCCTTGGCAAGGAGTTTCACGGCATCGGTACCATCGGCGTTGCACACATAAACACCGGAGAAGGGTTCGCAGAACGCTATCTTGGAGGCATCGCCGTTAAGCGAAGCCCAGAGATATGAGTGCGCATCAGCCACGGGGCTGATTTCAGAACGCACACCATCGAGCTGAACCGCGATATTACGATAGTCGGCCCAAGCGGCAGCTGTGCCGGCAAAAGCGGCAGCGGCATCGTTGCTGCGCGAGTGAGCCTGGACACGTGTGGCGCGCCCCTGCTCAAACGAGAAGGAACGAACATCGCGATACATAAGGCCATCGGTCATCTGTGCCGTGCGGTAGTAAACCTGCGAACCATCGGCGGTGAACACCGGCTGAAAACCGGCGGCAACTTCGGTATCGATCACTGTAACCGCACCAGAAGTGAGGTCGAGAGCTTTCAGACCGGTATGATCTACGGTTGAGTAGAGAAGGGTGTGGCCATCGGGCGATAAAACCGGATGACAAGCACCGGCTTCAATTTCGACAGCCACAGGGCTGCCGGCACAGAGCGTCAGCGCTCCGGCCAGACAGCATGTGGTAAGGATTGTTTTAATCATTTATGCTGTTTTTCAGATAATTATTTTACGAACTGTGGTATTGCCGGCAGCTTTTACGCGGCAGAGATAAACACCCGATTCAAGACCCGATACACGGACAACATTACCGGACGCTGCCGCTATGGTTGCACCCTTGAGATCGAGAATTTCGATAGAGAGGATGGTGAATGGGGCGTTGGCGCTCACGAAGTCGGCTCCGGGACGGGCATTGACTATGATTTCGGAAGCATCGTCTATCGCATCAGAAACTCCCTGATTGTTGTCAACCGAGAGATTCTGAACCATCACGCTGCCGCCGTCGGAACCCAGACCTGCACGCTGTGCTACGCGCACACCGGTGAGGCGAGCCGAGCCTTCAAGTGCCGAAGCAGGCACCTCGAAATGATGCCATCCCAGGAAATCGAGATCGCATACCAGCTGATTGTTTACGGTATTACCGCTAAATTCGAGATAAAGCTCATTGCCACTCAGGTCACCGTACACGTCCACTGAAATCATATCTTCGGGAGCGACCTCGAAATCGGTGGATGCAGTTTCGCGACGCCAAACGGCCTCGCCGCCCTCGATGTCGCTGAACTTATATGTCATTTCAGGACAAAGTTCATCTGCGTTCAGAGCGTTTTTGGTATTGTAGGCAAGTGTGACCGAGGTAGCGTTCATCGACGATTCGGGATCAGCAGCCAGAGCATCGGCTGCAGGCGCAAGGGGAAGTGTCTGATATGCCGCATGGTCGGATGCGTCGGTCGCAGTGAACTTCAAGGTCACGGGAGCCTGGATGGTTATACCGTCGCGGTCTGCAATCGTGCCGTCGAAAGTCAGGGTATACTGCTCGCCGGGCACGAGGTCAGATGAGAAGGGCAGACGGAACCATCCGTAGCTGCTCTTTGACGATGACGATTCCTTGCCGCGATTATTGAATGCAACGGCTTGGCCTTTGGAATCCACGCAATGTACCTGTGAGGTGACAGACGATGTCTGGATAGTGCGGTCGAGGCGAATCTCGATGCGAGCGCCGTGGTAGTGCACCTGCGAACCCTCCTGAGGGTAGTAACCCAGGATTTCGAGATAGTTGCGGTCTGTGGTGTAGAAGCTGAACGAAACCGGTTTTTCCAGATTGATATTATCTGGATGATGAGCATCGGTGCCAAGCGTTACGGTATATGTGGTTGAGGGGTTGTAGGGCACCTTGGGGGTGAATGTCATAGTTTTGTTGACATTTGTCCAGGTGAATGTACCGTCGACGGCCGGCTCGATCTTGAATGCCTTTTCTACCGATTCAACATCCATATCCCAATTGAAATTGAGCACAATGGGTGTGTTGCACAGCAGGGGTTCGTCACCGGTATTCCATACCGGTGAATATGATAGAACTTCAGGAGCAGTGTCGCGGATCTTGTCGATCGAGAAATTCTGATAAGTGATTTCATCGGCTTTAACCTCAACCTGAGCTTCGGCGGGATAATGAGTATCACAGCTCACCTTAATGGTGTAGTTGCCGGGCTGCACATCGCGGAAGGCATAAATGCCGTTGGTAAGTATGCTGTGCGTGGTGTATGAATCAATGAGATTGCCGCTTTCGTCATACAGATCCACCTTGGCATCCTGCACTGTGGCCAGACGGTCGTCGCCGTGCTTGGTGTATTGGCCGTCGCGCGGAAGCATCGAGTCGTTGATACGACCGCCGATCTGACCCACAGCCTCGCCCGGTTGATCAAAATATTCATCAATGGCCTTGCGGAAGTGCCATGCTTCCAGGCGACAAAATTCGTCGTTCATCAGGCGATAGGTCTCGGGGATATAGTCGTGGAACGATCCCTCAGACAGCATACCGGTGATCTTAAGACCTGAGAGAACACCGAGACCCACCTTATAGCCCCAGTGATAGAAATCCCAGTCGCCACGGATGTTGATGCTTTTGTCGGTCCAGTATGTCGCACCGTTGTCAAGCAGGTGAGGATTCAGGACAGAAGCAAACACGCGGTCTTCGGGATTATCGGCTTCCTTATCCCATCCGCGGTATAGCATCAGCGGGAAGTTGACACGATTGACTGTGCCGGTAGCATTTGAATGTATCGAGAGGAAAAGGTCGGCTTTGCTTTCGTTTGCCAGAGTATATATCGTGGTGAGCTTTAGGTCGTCGTCCTCGGTGTTTGTCACGCGCGACATCACCACCTTGTAGCCTTTGACCTGCAGCATGTCACGCAGATAGAGAGCCTTGGTGAGATTGGAATTCGACTCCCAATAACCCTCGGGATCACCCTCTTCGTAAGGTTCGATCACCACATTGCGGTCGTTAGACTCATGGCCGCCGTGTCCAGGATTAAGAT
This sequence comes from uncultured Bacteroides sp., assembly GCA_964531245.1. GTDB lineage: Bacteria > Bacteroidota > Bacteroidia > Bacteroidales > Muribaculaceae > CAG-873. The sequence goes on from CAZHDH010000001.1 coordinate 53,800, forward strand.
ATATAGTGATGCCGTTAGGCTCTACAGCCATAGCAGAAGCAGCGGCGGCACAGGTGAGTGCCACGGCGCAAAAACGGTAGAATTTTACTGTCATGACTGAAGTTTATTTAAGAGTGAGTGAAACCTGATAATATATGCCGTCAATTGTGCGATACACCAAGGCTGAACCGTCGGCAGCGGCTACTGGCTCAAAGGTAAAGCTATCCGGGGTGGTAATAGCTTGGGTTTCAGTGCCATCAGTGCGGGTAAGTACAATCTGGGATGAGCTGAACTGGTGACCGTCGTCGGTGGATACAGTGCCTGCTATTACAGAATCGGATACCCATACAGGAAATTCAATCTCGCTGAGCACTCGTTCTACATTTCCATTAAGGTCTGTGATATACAGCCCCTTACCGGCAGCAACGAACATCAGGCGCGAGCCGTCGGGCGAAACAGATACCCAAAGATAGCCGGCGCAATCTACGGGGTGGATACGTGTCACAGCCCCATCAGGCCCGGTGAGCAACACATTGTCGGCTTCGATAACGGGAGTGTTTTGAGCAGCACGCAGTGCCATACGCTGTGCTGCCGCAGCATTTACCTGCACCCGAGGTCCAACCTCGGCAATCTGTGCCGAAGCCATAAGTGTACCGGCGAGTGCGGCAATAAGAAGTAATGATTTTTTCATATAAAGACTAAGGATTTAGTATCTGAATCATTGAAGTCAGTATACCGGAAAACAGCCGATACAGATATTTTCGGCCGTTTCCCGGTATATATAAATATGTGTATTATTTTACGATGAGAACGGTTGTGAGACGTGTGCCTTCACCACAGGCAGCCACAACGTATGTTCCGGCTACGGGAGCCTTGAACCAGCCGTTGCCTTCAGTCAGAGCATTTTCAGCTACGAGGCCACCGGCCATATTGAAGACCTGCACTTTCGACGCACCGGGAGCGTTGACTGCCACCTGTTCGCCTGCACTCACAGGATTGTGGTCGATGAAGAGAGTGTTCGCACCTTCTGAAGCCACCGATTCAACACCCTTGAACTCATTGTATTCGGCATGAATGCCGCCAAAATTCAGGATATGATCGCCTTTATATGCCGAGGAGGGCTCGATGGTGTAACGTATGCGCTTAAACTGGATGGGATATTCGCAAATATCGTCCATATTCACACTGCCGGTAAGGTCAATGTCAACGTGATGAAACTTGCCGGCTTCCCAGGCTTGTTCGGGTTCCACTTTCACAGAAACCTCGCGGGTACCCATAGCTGTTTCAACCACAAAAGTTATCGAGGCGATATTTACATCGGTCTGGAATTCGGTGAAGAATGATGAGGGCAGGCTGTAGAAATTCTTAAGCCCTTCGTTAAGCGACATTTCGATGTAAGGAGTGCGGGGTGAAGCATAGCTGAACGAGAGTTTGCCGTCGGCCGCCAGAGCAAGATCGGTGATACCGCTTGAACCTTTAAGCTTCCAATCTTCCGAATTTTCTGTGATGGGCAGGGAGGCCGCGGGGGCAATTTCCACGGTTACAGTGGCTTCATCAGAAAATTCACCGATAGTGCACTTGATTTTAGTCGTGCCTTCCTTAAGACCTACGAGATGACCCTCGGCGGTGATGTTAACAATCGAAGGATCTTCAATTTCCCAAGCGAGGTATGACGGATCGTAAGGATATACCACACGGTCGGCTGTGGCAGACACTTCCAGGGGATATTTCACCACATTATCAATAAGCAGGTTGTGCGAGCGCATTTCCACTTCTGCACCCACCACCTTCATATCGACAGTTGTGCTTACATCGCCCACAGTGGCTGTAAGAATGCCCTGGCCCGGTGTGCCGGAGGCTGTGAAGGCATTGCCCTCGCAAGTGCCGAGCGATTCATCGCACGAAAGGGTCACGTCCTTATAGTCATACGAGATAATGGCACCATACTTATTATAGGCGATAACCTGAGGAGTGGTAGTAGAATATACGGGCACCACAGGATCTGCCTGATAGAATGCGAGCGATGTCACGGTGTTATCATCCTCGGGAGCGGTAGAGAATACCATCCAGCCATTTGCCACGGCACGAGGGGTGGCCTCGGTGGTAGTGTTTACGATCTCGAAGTTCACCATCATTTCGGCTGACCCGCCGGCATCGAAGTTGGCCATATTTGAGCAACCGAGGTGACGGGCAATTTCACACATCTGTGTGGTGCCGCAACCGTATGACGAGCCGTATTTGGGTGAGGTCGATTTATCAATCACCACAATATAAAGCGTTTTGCCGTCGGCAGATGTGCCGTAACCGGTGCGCGAATATATCTGAGAGTTATAGGTTTCGTTGTTATTGTGTTTGGTGAGTTCACCGTTGCGCATTACCAGAGCATTGCCGCCGATAGCGTTTTCAATTGGTTCGCTGGTGGCATTTTCCTCGCCGGGGTTGAAAGTCCAGCTGTATTCCAAAGTAACTTCGTCGCCGGCTTCCAGTTTGGCAAGCGCGGTGGCATTGTCGCCACGACCCACCAGAGCCAGGTCGTGATTGCCCAGGGTGCCCTTACCGCCATTGAGACGCACTTCCTTCACCACAAAGGTCATAGGCGCGCCGCTCTGCCATGAGCCGCCTTCAGCAAAATCAAGGATAACCTCGGTAGCATCGCCGGCGGTATCAAGGATATATTTGCCGGTTGTGGGATTCTGCGCGATGGGCATAAACTGGGTGGTAGCACCGTAATGCGAGTTGTACATACACAGCTCGTCGTTCCACACACCCTTGTTGCACTGCCACACGTCAAGGCGGCCGATCTTATCGTTTGAAGCCTTGATTTCAGAGGTGCAATAGTCGATAAAAAGATTGCGGTCGTATGACACGCCCACTATACCGGTACGCATAGTGCCGCCGTCCCATTGGTCGCGATGCTGATTAGATTCTGTGATCAGCTTGCCGTTGCGGAGCGATACATTACGGGTTGTGCCGGTATACACTGCTTCCTCGGGCTGCGAGGCTACCACCCAGAAGTTGGCATTCGCGGCAGCCAGAGCGCGGTGGCCTTCATAGTCCTGACGCTGTGCGGCTTTCACCAGCAGCTCTGTACCTTTGGCCTTTTCGCCGGCCACAGTGGTTTCGATACGGTTATAGGGATTGGTGAGGTCAACTGTCACAACGTTGACATTCAGAGGAAAATCGGGAATACGTATGCGGGTGTACATAGTACCGGGACCAATCTGACGCTCGATAAGGCGCTGCATCTCAAATTCCTGAGCCGCACCTGAACGGTTGGTCATCGTAAGAGTCTCGGCGGAAAGGGCAAAAGCCATTGACAAAGCCGCCGCACACAGGGGTAGTTGTTTCTTCATGCTTAAGATAAGAACTGCCACAAAGGTGACAATGAATGATTCAAGGTTAACTATGCCACAAAGGTACAAAAAATATCAATTAGCGCCAAATAAAAACCGGCGTAAAACTGTTTGTAATACCGCTTTCGGCCTACACAGTTCATTATTTTTCTAAAAAAGAATTGAATTGTCGAAATTTTTCCGTAATTTTGCAACTGAAATCCTCTCAGGATGTTTAACTGACATAGACTTCAATATATATAACAATAACCATGGCAAATATCAACGACTACAATTTCAATGGCAAAAAGGCCATTGTCCGCGTTGACTTCAACGTTCCCCTCGACGAAAACGGTAACATCACCGACGATACCCGTATCCGTGGTGCCCTCCCTACCCTCAAAAAAATACTGGCCGACGGCGGCGCCCTCATCATCATGTCACACATGGGCAAACCCAAAGGCAAAGTTAATCCCAAAATGTCGCTCGCTCAGATCAAGGACGCTGTGGCTAAAGCTCTCGGCACCGATGTGAAATTTGCCGATGACTGCGCTAACGCTGCCGAAGCTGCCGCTAACCTCAAACCCGGCGAAGTGCTCCTGCTCGAAAACCTCCGCTTCCACCCCGAAGAAGAAGGTAAACCCGTAGGTATCGACAAGGAAGACCCCAACTACGACGCTGCCAAGAAGGAAATGAAAGAACGTCAGAAAGAGTTCGCCAAACTCCTGGCTTCTTACGCCGACGTTTATGTAAACGACGCTTTCGGCACAGCACACCGCCGTCACGCTTCTACCGCCGTGATCGCCGACTACTTCAACAAGGAAGACAAGATGCTCGGCTATCTGATGGAGAAGGAAGTGAAAGCCGTTGACAATATCCTCAGCGATATCAAGCGTCCTTTCACCGCTATCATGGGTGGCTCGAAAGTGTCTACCAAGATCGGCATTATCGAAAACCTCATGGATAAGGTTGACAACCTGATCCTCTGCGGCGGTATGACTTACACCTTCGCAAAGGCTAAAGGTGGCAAAATCGGTCAGTCGATCTGCGAAAACGACAAGCTCGATCTCGCTCTCGACATCATCAAAAAAGCTCAGGAAAAGGGCGTTAATCTCGTGCTGGCTACCGATTGTGTAGCAGGCGATGCGTTCAGCAACGATGCAAACACTCAGGTTTGCTCCGTTATGGACATCCCCGAAGGCTGGGAAGGCATGGATGCAGGTCCTGAATCTCGCAAGGCTTTTGCCGACGCTATCAAAGATGCCAAGACCATCCTCTGGAACGGTCCCGCCGGCGTGTTTGAATTCGACAACTTCACTGCCGGTTCAAAGGCTATCGCCGACGCTATCGTTGAAGCTACCGACAAGGGCGCATTCTCGCTCGTAGGCGGCGGCGACTCTGTTGCTTGTGTCAACAAATTTGGTCTGGCCGACGAAGTATCTTACGTATCTACCGGTGGCGGTGCTCTGCTCGAAGCCATCGAAGGCAAGGTGCTCCCCGGCGTTGACGCTATCAAGGGTTAATACCTTTTTATAAAACATCTGCCTCGGGTGAACTTTTAGCTCACCCGAGGCATTGTTTTATAGTGAGACAATCTAACTCATCGGATTAGTCTGCTTCCTAAGAAAACAATTTGACTTATGAATATTACTGAGGATTTTTTTACCTGGATAAATGATAACGCCACGGCCGACACCGCTCGGCTGCGTCTGAAGCACGGCAATGCACGAGCATTCGAGATTTTACAGATTGATTGCCGTAAAAAGTATGCAACCAAACTGGCCGACACCCTGGCGCGCGATGCCGAGTTTGTGTTCCCCACCGCATTGAGCGGTGAACAATCGACGTCCGACCGTCTGGCGCAATATCACGCTTCTATGATTGCCGACGGCGCATCGGTGATCGACCTCACTGCCGGACTCGGTATCGATGCAATGACCATTGCTCGCACCACAGCATCGGAAGTGGTAGCCGTAGAACGCGACCCGCAAGTAGCCGAAGCTTTGCGATACAATTCACGCAACATCCGGAATCTAAAAGTAATAGAAGGCGATTGCAGGGATGTTGTCAAGACTCTGCTTGAGGAAGGACGACGTTTCGACTACGCTTTTATAGACCCCGCACGCCGCGCTGGCGACGGCTCCCGAGTGTTTGCGCTTTCCGACTGCGAGCCGGATGTGACCGCTATGCTTCCCGACCTGCGCAAACTCGCCGCAACCCTTATCGTGAAAGCCTCGCCGATGCTTGACATCACAGACACCATCGAGCGTCTACCGGGCACAGTTGAGGTAACTGCCCTGGGCACCACAACCGAGTGTAAAGAGCTGGATTTCAAGGTAGATCTTGACTCTGACTCAACCGGTGAATACATCATCAAAGCCGCTACTGTAGGCGATGGTCTTGAATCAATATTCGCTTTCACGCGTGCTGAGGAAGCAGCAGCCACATCAGCGTATGGCGAACCCAAAGTGGGTGATATAATCTACGAGCCCTACCCCGCGGTGATGAAAGCCGCTCCATTCAAGCTGCTCGGCGAGCGCTTTGACCTTCGCAAAGCCGGATCCAATACTCACCTTTGGTTCTCAGACTGCGACGCTCCCGACTTTCCGGGCAAAGCACTGCGCGTAGTAGAGGTGCTTCCATATATGTCAAAACACATCAAGCGCTACGCTTCGCGTTACCCCCGCGTAGGCGTGACGACTCGCAACTTCGACACCGGAGCCGACACGCTCCGCGCCAAACTTGGCGTCAAGGACGGCCCCATGCGCCTTTTCGCCATCACCGCGTTCAACACCCGAAAACTCCTGATCACCTGCCAACCCATAAATTCATAAGTAACTCTAAAAAATTAGACGATATAGATTTGCGTAGGATTGACGATGCATTTTGTCCTTTGAGCAAAGGAGCGTAGCGAGCTACCTCACTGAGCGAAAAGAACAAAAGGCGCGTCAAGACAAGCAAGGATATATCGGCCCGAAGGGTTTAAAATATATCCCAAGTAATATAAACTAATTTTTGAGAGTTACTTAATAACACGTAGGTTATTCACTGGCTACAACAAATGTAGCCTTTCTTTTTTTGGCGCCGGAAGGCGATATGTCGCGGATATTTTGTAAATTTGCACGATGTTTGGCATTAAACGACTTGATACCTTTCTGCTTCAGCGCTTCCTGCCGTTGCTGCTGATGACGTTTTTCATCGTGCTGTTTATAGTGCTGATGCAATTCCTGTTTCGCATGATCGATGATCTTGTGGGCAAAGGGTTGAGTTTCGATATTTTGGGCGAATTGTTTTTCTATGCCGCCCTTACCATGGTGCCCACGGCCCTGCCGCTTGCCGTACTGCTGGCCTCGCTGATGGTGTTCGGTAACCTGGGCGAGAAGCTCGAACTCACGGCCTTGAAGGCGGCCGGCATCAACCTTTTCCGCATTATGCGCCCGCTTATCGTGCTTATGGTGTTTATTGCGATAGGTGCTTTTTTCTTTCAGAATTATGTGTTGCCGGTGGCGCAGAGCAAGATGTGGACTCTGATGTTTTCCGTGCGGCAGAAGACTCCCGAGGTTGAAATCCCCGAGGGGCAGTTCTATTCCGACATTCCGGGCATGAATATGTATGTGGAGCATAAGAATCCCGAGACGGGTATGCTCTACGATATGATTATCTATGACCTGTCGCGCGGTGCTGAAAATGTGCGTGTTATTCTGGCCGATTCGGGGCGTTTTGCGTTCACAGATGATAAAACTCATCTCTTTCTGCACCTTCACTCCGGCGAGATGTTCGAAAACCTCAACGACAATTCTATGGGCATAGGCACAGGTGGATATATGCCATTCCGACGCGAAACTTTCTCGGAAAAACAGGTATATTTTACCTTCGATGCCAATTTTAACCGTATGGACGAGAGTGGTATCCGTTCTCAATACGTCGGGCAGAATGTAAGCCAGTTGCGCAAGTCTATTGATTCCATACACCAGCGCGTTGATTCGATAGGCAATGTTTATGCCACCGACCTTCTCACCGCCCCATCCGTGGGCCTCAACACCCATACCGTGCGCACCGACAGCACCGGTGTCCGAAAAGTGGAAGCGGTGAAATTCGATGAGCGTACATTGCAGGGAGCCGAAGCCTTAAGTGCCGAGATAAATCTTGACACACTGTTTGCATCCCCCTCACCATCCTATACCAAAACATATATAAATCAAGCAATTGCGGATGCACGCCAGAGTCGTCGCGAGTTTGAATACCGCACTCTGATGCTTGAGGAACAGGGACGATTGATGCGTCGCCACGCCATTGAGATGCAGCGTAAATTCACACTCTCGGTAGCCGTGCTGCTCTTCTTTTTCATCGGTGCTCCATTAGGTGCCATCATCAAGAAAGGTGGCCTCGGCACCCCGCTCGTAATTTCGATTTTCCTTTTTATCGTCTACTACATCTTTGACAATTCCGGCTACAAAATGGCCCGCGACGGCAAGCTTGAAGTATGGCAGGGCATGTGGCTTTCCACTGCCGTACTCCTTCCGTTAGGCGTATTCTTCACCTCTAAGGCAGTAGACGATTCTGCGGTGTTTAATTCTGACGCTTATCGTCTGTTCTTCAACAAAATAATCGGACGCCGACCCAAGCGCGACCTTATGCCCAAAGATGTGGTGATGGACGAAGTAAGCCCTGCCCTGGCCATTTCTCAGCTCCAGGAATTGCAGACTAAGATTGCCCAGGTGTGCTCTGCTGTGGGGCGTCGCCCCAAGATCGCAAGGCTTTTTGACCGCACCCCCGACCGTGTGCTGCGCGAACCCCTCGACCGCGTAATTGACCATCTGGCAAACTCTCGCGACAAAATGATTGTTAATCTGTTGAATAACTATCCCTTCCACCCGCGATTCTCTGATCTGGACGGTATGGATGCCAACACTGCCGAAATCTTAAATCGGCTTAACACTGAAACACAAAACACTGAAAATGATTAAACTCGATTCTATAGAAGACGCAATTCACGACTTTCGTGAAGGCAAAATGGAGATTGTCGTAGACGACGAATACCGCGAAAACGAGGGCGA
>CAZHDH010000002.1:0-60860 GCA_964531245.1 uncultured Bacteroides sp.
ACCATGACCGGAGCCACTCGCGATCGCAAGTCAATAGTAGAATCGTTCCAGGAATCTGATGACGTGAAGGTGCTTGCAATGACCCTGAAAACCGGTGGTGTAGGTCTGAATCTCACCGCTGCCGATATTGTTTTCATAGCCGAACCATGGTGGAATGTCGCCGCACAGGAGCAAGCCATCAACCGTCTCTATCGCATGGGACAAAAAAACACTGTATTCAGCTATTCGCTTATCACGCGCGATACCATCGAGGAGAAAATCGAACAGTTACAGAAAATGAAGAGCGACCTGTTCAACGATGTCATCGCCACCGATGAATCCACCGCCAAACAGCTCACGGAAGAAGACATCAACTTTATCCTCAGCTAATTATGACCACAATTCAGTTAGTTGAAAATAAAGCCCCGATGCCCTCATATCGTCAATCCAATGCAATTTTGACGATATACATCCCTATGTTTAAAAACAAGGAGCTGAGCATAAGCCTTCCGGCCCGCGACTTCAAATTCAGCGAGCTGCTGAACAAGACCAGCATATCCATTCCGGAGCTGTACAAATACGAAAAGACCATACACGACCTGAGCGCTCCGGAGAATATTAAGCTCGCCCTGGAATATTGCCCCCGGGAGTTTGTCGAACGACTTAAGAAAGCGATAAAAACAATGATCTGGCCCGAAATCGACGGGCTTAATTTCAATGCATCTTTTGGATTTAATTTCTACAATAGCTTTTGGGAATCAGATTTTTTAGCCTTTCGTTCGTTTTACGACTCGGGGATTATAAATATCTCCGGAGCACATCCTTTGGCAGCCTATTTCGGAGCAGAATGGTATTCGCGTCCCATAGAATTTCAGACAATCGATCTTTCCAATTATAACATCTATACATTAGAAAATAGAATATTTGACATATTTAGCAAGATCGCTACATATTCCAAGAATCTGCATAAGCCAAACAACAACCCGCGCACCATCACTAATGCGGAAATCAAAGAGATTTCTGCACTGACTAATATTCCCGAACCGTTTCCTAAAAGTGGCGGACGTATGGCGTCTATCGCCTCTCGCGCCATCTTTTCATTAGCGCATATTCGCTGCCAAACAACGATCGAAAATAATTATATTGATACGGTTCGCAGTATTTTTGGGTCATTGCCTAAGAATGATAAGATTTCCCCAACAATCTTATACCAAATGGCTCTCCCAATTATTACTCAAAATAAAACGCCTTACAACAAATATACAGGAGAAAAAATTCTAAGAGATCTTTCCGATCTGTTGTACCAACCCGACAGCGATTTTGCGTCGCCCGAAAATTATAAATGGATCTCCACCAACGACCTGCTGTTCAGGATATATCAATCTAATCTATCTGAAATAGTACAGAGAGTAGCGACCTCCTACTTTGTTCCTCAGTTAGACAAATATCCCCAATTGGATGTTCCCGATATAGTAAATGTGATATACCCGCTTTTGATCAAGGGATTCTGCACCCTCATGGCATCAATGGGTCTGGCCGAGATAGCCATTACACCCAATCCTAAAGCGGGACTGCCGGATGTCGCTTTTGTTCGCCCCACCGCATTGCTCAGCTATGCAAAAGGTCTGATAGAGGCATATACACCGGCCGAAACTGTGGATGAAGGCCCGTCAATCAGGCTTTCCGACGACTCATACACTATCATAGCCTCGAATCAGAATATACTGAAGATACTTTCGCCGTATATCGAACGGAAACAATCTGCAACGCGCGCCATTGTATCTTTACAAAGCATCTTAGACGGATGCTACAATAAATCTGATTTGGAACATATCCGCAACATTATTTTGAGTATGGCAAACCTAAAGAAGTTGCCACGCAATTGGGCGGAGCTGTTTACAACTGCTGAATCGAAATTCATCTATCTCATAAATAAGTCGTACAACTATAGAGCTTTTCAGATCGTAAAACAGGAAAAGTCTGTCCGTAAAATAATCTCTGAAATCCCTGACTTGGAAGCTAATGTGGTGTATGCCGAACGCAATATCTTTTTAGTACCTGACTATTTATGGTATCAGTTCATCGAATCCCTGCAGAACCTGGGTATTTCTCTTAAAAAGTTGTATTGATAAAATAAATCGCCATGTTTGACCTTGACGACAGCACCTGCTTTTCATCTGATCCGTTAATTGCCAAGGAATCAATCTCAATTCAGGATCCACATACTATATGGGATTTTCTTGCTGATTTTTACAAAACGTTACCAGAACTCTGCAACGGCAACTCTATACGCCCCGGAAAAACACCGGACATAGACCTCGCCAGGCTCTTCGATGAAAAAATGGCTCTCATGTACCCGAATTTGTCTATGGACAGATGCTGGAGTACATTCATGGTGTCAATGTTCAAAAATTTCGGCGAGAGTATCTTTGACAAGCCGTACACTTTCGTTGTATCCAAATATTTGAGCAACAACGAATTGCAATACCCCACCCTACTATGGCTTCACCACGCATGCGCATACACCAACGGGCATCTTTCCACCAGATTATATGCTCCTAAAAATATTTCCACCGATCTTCTGAAACAGACTGCGTTGTGGCTTGCCGAAGCCAACGATGTTATGAACGATGACGATTGCATCGACATCAATCACATCTGGGATACCAAATTCGGTAAACATTTCAGACTTACAATCCGACCTTACTCTTTTTTCAAGTATAATCACGATCAATGGAATGACACCTGGCTCTCCGGAATCATCGGCATGCTGGTAATGCTCGGCCTTGCGGATGTGTGGCAAGAAGAATGGTTCGGTAACAGTGGTTCTATACGCTATGTGCGCCCATCGCAGTTGTTACTGAAGGCTGTCGCAGAAACTCAATCGTCAAACACCGCCCTCACCGTAAATCTCGAACCTCATATTATTTTTGACGACCAACGGACAGTGGCACGTTTCACCGACCCCGTCGGACGCGCCATCTTGGTTGATGCCGGAGCCCGCCTCATTAGTCAGAATCGTGTTACTCTTACAGTTGAAGATCTTGCTAAAAGCGCTGCCAAGCGCGCGTTGAAAACCACCTATTCCCGTTTCCTGAAGATGGCTTCTGTAACGCAGCTGCCACCCGTATGGGAAAAATTGTTTGAAGACGCTTCCGAAATCCGAGAGTCGATTGTGGAATTAGACAACATCGTAACTCTGTCTTTTAAGACACAAGATGATTACGACCGCTTCCGTAAGGCGATTCAGGGCCAGGGAGCGTGGACACGCCACATCATCCACACCGGCCAACCCATCATACTTGTCGAGAATTCTTACGCAATTGATGTGTTAAATCGCTTGTCCGCCCTCGGCATCAAGCTGTGATGTTTCTTTCATCGGCTCTACCACCGATACACCATAACTCAAAAGCACATCGCGCCAATCGCCTCTCAGAGACACTTTTGCAGACGCGTCTTTATAACGTTTACCCTTGAAGATGCAAGGCTGATTTGTAAATATTTCTTCCACACACTCCTCGTTGCCATCAATGGCAATGTTTTCATGCCACGTATCCCAAACGCCATCGTTTGAAAGCAAATCGTACAATATCAGGAGTTTTTGATGACTCCAATACTGACCATTTCTGTCGATTTCGCTGTTTTCTTTGAAAAAATCCGACCGTTTTTCTTCAAGTAAAACATCCGTATTCTTTCCAGAAGTCGAGTAATCCTTATATAACATTTCAAAGTGCTTTGTACGCACTATTCTATTCCACTCACTCGTCTCATAGTTTGAGTAATACCATGGCGACTGCTGCTGCCAGAAGCATTTGTTATCAGATACATAAAAGAGCAATAATCGTTTTATATCTATACGTGAATTGCTGTCATCTCCTAACAGTCTAACGATTCGGGCTTTAAATGTCTTGATGTCAGATAACGCCTTGGATTGACGTATTATATCTTCATCAGCGAAAAGATTATAAACTGTATTACCACCCACACCCTTGCCATCAATAAAATACGGTAATTCCTGCACTTCCCAAATGGCAGCCTCAATTTTCTTAGTGGCCGATGGATCAGAGGCTGCTAACCGCGACAGAAGCAGTTCCTCGTCGCTAAATATTCGACTATTGGGATTATCATCCTCGCCGGCATCGGTAGTGTCATCGTTTTGCAGATGAATGTCACCGTTTGTGCGCTTGAAAATATCAACAATCTTTTCAATTGATGTAGATGAACGTTTGTAACAACGATACCTTACATAATAGAAATGCAAAATATGAATCAGCAATAAATCGTCAATCTCATCGCTGTATTTTTTGAAATAACACATCCATGGCCAGAATAGCATTGATTTATTCCTGATTGAAGCCTGGTTGTTATAGCGATTGCGCGACTCGGAATCTTTTGGATTAGCGATGACCCAACTGCCGTCGTAACCGTTTATCTCTTGCCACAGGTAATCTATAAATTGTTTAAACCAATCAGTATACAGGCCGGAATACTCCTGATGAAGTTTTTCGCTGAAATCGTCACTGCATATATACATCAAGGCTTGCATAAATATCTTGATATCGGCTACCTCGGCATTCTTATCATTATGGAAAGCTGTAAAGGAGTCGATACAATTCAGGAAGTTGTTAAAACCCTTGTCTGCATTAGGGTTCAGTTGGGATTTGCATCCTTTTTTCCTGTTACGCCAAAAGAAGGTCTGCCACGATTCCCAGTCGCGACCATACTCCACCAGTGATTCTGTCGGCAGACGTCGGGCCTTTTTCATTTCGTTTTCGGTCAACTGCTCTCCGCGGGAGTTCATTGTGATATACAATTCTTCGCCCTGCGAGGTAGCCTCGGTCTTGAAATGCCAAAAATGCACATTGGTGAGCAGAAAATCGAAATAATAATCTGATTTATCACCGAATATCCTGTTGATGATAACCAAGGCAGAAGTCATAGCTTTAATGGTAGGATCGTTTCGGTAATCATCAAGATACCACGAGGGTGTATTGCTCGGTGATAAAAATGCAAATGCGCTCTCGCCTTCCTTTTGGGCCTGATCTATCAATTGACGCAAAAACTGCTGGGTGAGAGTGCGCACCTTGTAATTAAAACCCATATCGGTAGTGCCGTCTTCAACCCTGAATATTGATAGGAAATCATCCAATCTGTTTTCTAAAACGGCCCGATAAAGAAGCAACAGAACAAGCGAGGTTACACGCTGCTGTCCGTCAATGAGCAGTTCATCCAGAATCCGTGCACTCTCGTATTTAACATATTGAGGTTTGTAGGAGTACAGAAAACCGACATTAATGTTTTTATTTGTATGCACACGGTGGCATGTTTCACACGGGGATGCTTTCATTTTCAGTTCCTCAAGAAAGCTCTCGAGGACATTATCAGGGTTATTGCCCCATACATATTCTCGCTGAATCTCGGGTATAATCAAGTTGTTAAGCGAAAATAAAGTGAGCAGATTCCGGTCTTTTAAATATGCATTATGTTTGCTCATTCCTGTTTCAGGAATTTATAGATTTTCAATATCATATTCTTGCGGCGTTGCAGTATATCGGATTGATCCCAGCGGATCATCATTGACATATTTATGACCTTTTTGTCGCGGTTGATAAAACTTTTGTTGAAAGCATCATACACGTGTGGACGTATGTAGGTATCCTGCGCGGCACGCATAATGTCAATTCGCTTCTCAAGAAAAAAATCATTACCATATTTTCGGTTTATGAAATCGTGGAGCAGGCACATATTTCCCAAAGAATTGATTGGGATTACTTTTGATATTCGATCGTTTATAGTAGTTTTGATACTTTCTTTCCATTCAGCATTATCCCAATCTATTTCGTTATCGTTCAAAATTATATGGTCATCTGCACTCAGATTGGAATTGATTATATCTATATACTCCTTAAGAATCTGAGTCTGCTTCGTTTTATCTTTAACCTTATCGGCAATTGGAGTTTGGGGAAAGATATGTTCTTTATCTTCCGAATTAACTTTGAAATATTCGACCGGGATTTTTGTCTTGCTGCCGGCAATATCCAGCAACACGCAGATATTCACCAATTTTGGATCATAAAAGTTCTCGCTGAACGCGATTGTCTTATTGGTTGAATCGTCAACGTATAATTCGCCTTTTTCATACTTTTGTACTTCTTTCAGAATTTCATCAAAACAAACAGTATTCGCAATTCTGCTTTTCAAATTATTGATAAAATCCAGACGAGGCTTGGACTTCCATAGTTCGTAAAGATTCTTAAAAGTGAGCTTTTCAACCCCACTTTCTTTAGCTGACTCGTTGGCATATAACCATGTGTAGAGTACAAGATGGTAAAGCGTGGTATCGTTGTACCACGTTTCCAACGTTCGCTGCAATATGTGAAGTTTCTGTAGAAAATCTGTAGTAGCCGATTGCTGCTCAAAATACTCAATATCTATTTCACCATAGTTATATATGAGGGCATAGAGTTTGTATAATATATCAATCGGATGTTCTGCATCATCAAAGCCGATTGTGCCTTTTAAATGTATATCACGACGCGTAAAGTGGTGAAAATACATTTGTTTATCATGATCCGACCACCAACGGTCAAGCGAATCTATCAACAATCCGAGCTTTATCCGGTGTTCATTAATCATCACATTATGCTTAACAGTATCATCTATTTCACCTACTTCTCGTTTTGCTATACGAGTGATAATCAATGCTCTTACGAGATCTGCACCATCAAGCGGCACACGTTTACCATTAAGGTTTTCAAACAGCTCCTGTTCATCTATATTCTTGGGCAGATTGACGATGAGTTTCAAATTATCAAGGAGCTTGGTATGCATTTCCTCTTTTTGCTCAGAATGTGTTTCAAACCATTTCTGAACAGTTTTATATGCTTGAAATATATAGAATATATCCTGAAAATCGTAGTCCTTACCACCCTCACTTGCCATATCCAAAAATGCGTCCCAAGATTCTATGGTTCTAAGCCGTTGAGAATTATGGATATATTCTTTCAGAAAATCTTCTGTTTCCTCTCGCACATCATACTTTAAGCGTTCCGCGATAAGATCATATTCACCAAGATAAGATAGGATGATCAGAAGTGTGGTGAGTCGTTGCTGACCATCCACTACACTGAACGTTTCGTCACGCTCTATAAGGGTGATATTTTGCAGACAATAAAATAAATCCAAGTCTTCATTAATTTGGAAATTATTTACATCATCCAGCAACCGCTCGATATCCGTCGACTCCCATTTATATCCTCGTTGATATGGAGGTATCGAAAATTTCTTAGTTTTGGAGTAAGATTTGAAAATCTCTCTAGTAGTATATAGCAGATCAGTATTCATTATAATGATAGTTTACATTTGTCGGCCAACAAAATTAGTATTTTTTACTGAAAATACAAAATAACATAAGCCATACAATCACCTGTGGTGAGGTGAATTGTATGGCTTATGTTATTTTAAGTAACTCTCAATAATTAGTTTATGGGATATATTTTAAACCCTGCGGGCCGATACGTCTAATTTTTAAGAGGTGCTTATCTAATTGCCTGTTATTCGGTGCGACGGAAGTGAAGAGTTTGTTTTGGATTATCAATTTCAAAAGAGAGCACGGTGCCTTTCTGTTCTACATCAACATCGTCAAGGTAGGCGAATCGTTGCACTTCAACGTTCAGGGCTTTTGTGATAGCTTTTTTCCAGCTTTGCACTGTAACTGCCGTAAGCGAGTCTACAGCCGGCTGCTGCTCACCGGTGAGCAGATTTTGCGAGAAGGTCACACCGTTCTGATCTACGTTGACTTGAAGTGTGGATGGGTCAAGCGACAACAGGAGCTCGTCGCGATCGTCTCCCTTATACATCCACGAGCCGGATACCGAAGCAGTCGCGGCAACCGACACTTCGTATGGCTCAGTAATAGTAGAACCCTCGGTGGGCTGTACAGCCTGATTGATACTCAGAATAGTAGACAGCATAACCGGACCACCGTTAATGTTAACGGAATCAATGAAGGATATGGACATCAGCGACGATGCTTGATCGGCCTCGGGAATCAGGTTGGTAAGGTCAATGGGAGCTGTGGCGGTCCAATCGCCTTGAAATTCAGCTTGTTTATCACAGGATGTAAGGGTTGCTACTATGGCAACGACGGCAGCGGGAAGCAGTGTATATCTCATATCTTTCAGTATTTTTTATATATTTAAAACAAAGATATGCCGACGAGGGTTCATTCAGGAAGTGCTGAAGCGATGGCCTCGCGCGACTTCTCCATCAGCTCCATAAGGTCGTGGCGGCCGCCCTCGGGTGCAAGTATGGGCTTGTGAATGGTGAGGTGTATTGTACCCCAATGGGGAATAAGCGTGGTGCGGGGCATTACCTTGTAAGCTCCGTCTATAGTAACCGGCACCACGGGCAATCCAAACTCTGTGGCCAGCGTATATGCTCCGCGCTTGAATCGGTGAAGTTTGCCGTCGGGAGTGCGCGCTCCTTCGGGAAACACCACCACCGACATGCCGCCCGCAAGCTGTTTTTCGGCTTTTTCCATTGTATGACGTATGGCCGAGGGCGACGAATTGTCCACAAATATATGACCGGATACCTTGCAGCTATATCCTACCAAAGGAATTTTTTCAAGACTCTTTTTCATCATCCATTTGAAATTATGCCCCAGGTATCCATAGATGGAAAATATGTCGTAAGCTCCCTGATGATTGGCCACAAAGACGTATGATTGCCCCTGCGAGATATTCTCGCGACCGCTCACTGTGACACGCACGAGCGATAGCGCACAGATAATCCTCGCCCAATAATGCGGAATAAGGTAACCCATCGAGCGCGCCATACCCATAAATGTGAACATAATTGTGAGCAGCGCGGCCAATATGGTAACAGTGAGACCCAAAGGCAGAAGCACCAGAAGCTGGTATATGCGGTATAAAAGTAATTTCATAAGAGTTCAGAAACAGAAATATTTTATAACCCAAAGGATTATCAATGCGTAAGTACCGGCCAGCACATCATCCATCATCACGCCCCAGCCACCGGGGAATTTTTTCTCTATGGCGCGGCAACCTAAGGGTTTGGTAATGTCGATTATACGGAATAAGGCGAAACCGAGAAGCCCGGTGAGCCAGGTCCAATGTCCGGCAGGAGCAATAAGCAGCGGAATCCAACAGCCTACATATTCATCAATGACCACGGCGCGCGGATCCGGACCCCAATATTTTTCCATAACGGTGGATGTCCACGCGCCAATGATTGTTACGCCTACGATAAGCACGGATGTAACCACGGTGAGCCACACAGGGGGTAGCATCAGATAGAGCACATACCACAACAGCAGGCCGGTAAAAGCCGCGTAGGTGCCCGGCGCTCCGGGAATCATACCGGTATAGAATCCGGTGGAAATCACCTCGTGAAAACGTGGTGTCACACCTAATTTCTTATAATTATTATCACTCATACCTAATAAATTAATGAGCAAAGGTACGCAAATTTCATTAATCTGCCAAAGTCAACGTATACAAAAATTTCACCGCTACACGGTGACAATTGATGTCTTGCATCTACCGCAGTCGCTACACCCGTTGCAAACCATCCGGCTTCCGCATTTCAGGCAACCCTGACGGTAATGTGGCTTGTAAAGCACGTCGTCGCTGAGCTCAAAACCCATCCTGTCGTGCAAATTGAATACCATCGGTTTTCCTAAATGGTTAACACCGGCTTTGAAAGCCATCTCAGATTGTACACTTTTTTTAGGTAGGTGATACACGCGGCCATCCTTGACAAAGTTAGTACCTGTTTCAATGAAGCAAAAAGACACATCATATCGTCGGCATTGTTCCGACAACCGCTTCACCCAATCGAAATCACACGGTCGGGCACCATCGTAATTCTCGCCCCCGGCCATTACCATTTCAATTTGTCCCGATTCAAGATATGGCTCCACTTCCAAAGCCCCGATAAATGGCGCGGCCATAAAACCTTTGTGCTTGGCGGGGAGTTGAAGCAGTATCGGCAGGCGTTCATTAGCACGGCGTTGATTCTCGCACGTTACGTTCAGCCACACATTTTCCCAGCCATCGTTCCAATCGCGAGGTAATGCATCGGCTACACGTTCGGGACGCTTGGTGAGCAGATAAAATTTCACATCAGGCCGTTGACGTATCATATCCCATGCTTCGGCTCGCCAGCGGTCAGCTTCAGGCAAGAAAAAATCAGAAGTCATACACACTCTGATAAGCTCGCCACTTTGTATTTTGTAACCACCGGTCTTTTTCCGTTGCAACGGATAATAAAAGTTACCGGTGCGATATATATCATCACCGGTTTTATCTCGCTGACGGTCAAGGAAAAACATATAGCAATGCTGACAGCCCTCGCTTACCATCCTGCATCCGTGCCACGGATTCCAAATGTCGTGCATCTCTTACCTTACGTGATTAAACACAATTGAGGAAATCGTGGCTATCATAGCCGAAGTATCCGCGAAATCGTAGGCAGAATCGGCTATAAACACAGCGATGGCATAGTGATGGCCGCCCGGGAGCAAAACGTAGCCGCAATCGTTTATTGCCGAAATCCTGCCCGGGATAATTTCATCGCCCGTGCCGGTCTTATGGCCTATAATGGCGTCAGTTCCGACGAGCGCATAAGGCAATCGGTCAGCACCTGTTTGGCAAGTTTCTATCATAGCGGCGATATCGCCTGACGCACCTTCAGTACACCTCTTATTGTCACAGAAATTATTGAATAGCGTCGCTATTGCCAACGGTGTGGCTCGGTTTAGGTAACACAAAGCCTTATCCCGGTGCATATCGTCTTCTGAAGCTCCTATATCTATACCGTCGCGAATACCTGCTCGTGGCATCATCTCATTCAAGCCCGACAAACCTCCTACATAATTCAGCAAAATATCGGCAGCATTATTATCGCTATGTTGCAACGACCATTCCAAAAGCTCGCGAAGGGTGATACTATTAAGCGTGGATCCGTATTTTTTCAACATCGGGCTATACGTATTTTCCTTCAGGTCAGAGGGTCGTACGTCGACAAAATCATCCAACGACGATTCTGTTGAATCCACCTTATATGCCACCGCCAGAGCCAACGGAAATTTAAAAACGCTCATCATCGGAAACTCGCGGCTACCATTGATGCTTATTGTATCTACATCATTTACTATCACCGTCACACCAATTCGGGCATCCTTATCATCAATAAATCGTTGTAAGTCAAGGAGCATAGAATCGCAATCCACGGCAACAGCATTCACCACGGAGCAGAGCACAGCAGTAAGTACCGAAAATATACTATACCACAGTTTCATTGATCTTTCTCCTTTTTCAGCCGTTGATCATAATCTCTGAAATTATTAAAACAAAGATATGTGAGTAACATAATCCCTAAAAAATCAAACCACGCCCTACCCGATGCCGGACTCGTTATAACATCCCAAGCCCGCGATAGAGTGCACAAAATACCCACCACAAACAGCGTCAACTGAATATTTCGTTTTACTTTTGTTGAAATATACATATTATAATCAATTACCAATTTCTTACGATGTGTCCTTTACCAACCATAGAAAATTTGGTTTATTCCTATTGCAAAGTTACGAAAATTTACTCTTACTACAATGAAATATGCCGTTAAGAATAGAAATATAGTATAGAAAATTCCCCGACAGGTAGGCTATATCATTAAAAATGAGTAAATTTGCAGTATGATGGAACATACCGATAACACTCATCTAACTCCAATTAAGATTGTTCGCACACTTGACAATTGCTATCCAAACAGCCGAGCTGTTTTGGATAGTATTACGAACACTCTAAATCCACGTTTGGCAGAAAAATTACAACCTGCGCTTTACGGCAGCGATACTCTGCGTCAGATTGAAATCAATACTGCGATGAGTTTTTACGATGATTTCCATTGCAAGACAAATTACATTATTGCGGACGAATCACTCAAACTCCGATATTCCGATTATTATGATACGTTACTTACTATGTACTCCGAGGAGGAGATAGATCAGAAAGGGTTGTTCTTACGGCCACGTTATCAAATCGGGCCATTGAGTAAGCGCACAGGATTGATTTTTGCTACCATAGTATTTGAAAAGTCATTCAGTCTCCTCTCTGAGAAGGAACAAAAACAAATAATGAGTGAATATTTCCTGACTGTGGTGGATAGGATCGCACAGCGAAAAAAGAAACTCAATTATGACTTTAAGCGATTGATGTCAGACTTTAAGCAAACTTTGGATTGGTGGGTAAATATGTAATAGAAGAAAAGCGGATACCCCCGACTGAGATGCCAGTGTTATCCGCAAAATAATTTAGTTGTATCTATTTGAGTCTTTAAGTTCTCTTTAATGATATAGAAGTTGACGGATACTCGCTTGTTGACTCGCCAACATATATCATGCAGTGATAGTTACGTCACTGATATATCTACCTTATTGCCCGGTAAACTTTACTGGCGATGTTAATCACGCGACGCATACAGTTGAATATTTCAATATGGCCGGTGAGGGCCATTTTGTAGGGTAGTCTCCAGTGTCGGGCTACGAGATGCTTGTGCTTCTCAAAGTCAAGCCAAGGATAAAGGTCAATAAATTGGGCTTGCTCCTTTGGGGCGCAATAGGCTATGGCAATCAATTTGTCCTTGAATCGCATTTCGTCAAATACTTCATTATATGAAGTGGAATAGGCCGAAAGAAAATCGGCCGCAGTATCTACCGCCATCAATAACTGGCGAATATTCGCAGCCGATATATTATGGCTAATCGACGTTGGGTTTAGTTTATTATAATGTACGAATGCGCGGTCAATCTTGGTGATCTCAGCCGCATGATATATTATTTTGATTGATACGATTAGATCCTCGCCATAGTTGATTCCCTCTATGAAACTTATGTTATTGTCATTATAGATACTACGCTTGGTGAGCTTGTTAAACAAACTTGATGATACTTTTGGAAGCCCATACCTCCAAGGGGCTATTAAACTCTTGAGTATATCCTCCTTGTTTTCCAACAAAAGACATGTTCTATATTTATCGACATCTTTATATGAAGAAAAAATGTCGGCAACTACCACATCTGCGTTTTTAGCTATGGCTGCATCATACATTGCCTGAAGCATATCCGGCTCGAAATAATCATCGCTATCCAAATGAAGGATATAATCACCACTTGCCGCCTCAAGTCCCGTCTGTCGGGCTGCGGCTACGCCACGGTTATGGGGATGATGTATAATTGTTACCTGCGAACTCAATCGCGGATATTCGTTGATAAGGTCTGTGAGCAATTCAATGCTGCGGTCTTTTGTGCCGTCGTTTATAAAGATAAATTCTACACGGTCAGTCATCGTCTGGCCGAAAAGAGAGCGCGCACAACGTTCGATGTATTTTTCCACCCCATACACCGGAACAATCACAGATACAGCTATATTTTTCATTTTAGACGGATTTTCTATATGATATATCGTCGCTACGCAACATTCGCAAAATAAATTTTAACCTCAATCTACCCAGAATCACTAATATCTTGGTCCTAAAATATTTGCAATCTTTAAGTTTCAAATGGGGCCATAAGGAGCTCCACCGTTCAATATCGTAGACCTCTTTATACCTCAATAACATATTTCTGACGCTGGATAGCCGGCGATTTAGCGCTGCAATTACCTCTTTATCCTCCGGCATCGAATCTACAAAATCTTTCACATAGCTCCACATCACCACTGCGTCCTCAAAGTCGCTTTCTGAGGTGCGGATTGTGATAGCTGCCGGATTCGTTCGGTTATAATGATAGAGCGGCCGGCGGACATACTCCACACGCGAACTCAGAGCATGTGCCAAAAATGAAATCGGAAAATCTTCGTCGCGATTGATATCAGGAATATCCAATCCGAATGTATCATAAAACGAGCGTCGATACATTCTTAACCATACCATACAATGAAGTCGCCACTCTAATAAATCTATCAACTGATTACGCTTTATTGGGTTAAATTCTTGATTTACCCTCTCCGATGCGTTTTCATACTCGTTAATATAGTCACACACTACCAAATCAGCGTCTGAGCGTTTAGCCTCTTCATACATAAGGCTGTATATCTCAGGTTCCACCCAATCGTCGCTGTCGCAATGGGTTATGTATTCGCCACGGGCGGCACTCAATCCGGTTTTGCGCGTGGCCGCCAGTCCTTTGTTTTCTGAATGTGCCAGTATCGTAACCTGTGTGCTTCGCTCAGGAAATTCTTTAAGAGTCTCCCGCAGTATTTCGATACTCCTGTCGGGAGTGCAGTCGTTCACGAAAATAAACTCTATGCCACTGCGCATGGTTTGTCTGAATAGCGAACGGGCACACCTTGCTATATACTGCTCCACTTTATAAACCGGGATGATTACCGACACTTTAATATCTTCCATAAGTATTAATCGGGAAACCATGTAAGGGCAAAGGCCGATAGTTTGCCGTATGTATTATCAATATATTCCACTGGCTTATGGAGCAGAACAGCCAGAATCATTGTGTGAAGTCGCGTAGTGACAATACGCGAAAATGGTTCCAGAAATTCACATCCTTTTCTGGTCATGGAATCACGGATGAGTCTATTTCCACAAATCTCTATTCCACGCTCCACAAGTCCTGGACCTACCCCATAGCGTTTAAGGGTTATGGAAAGCCGTCTTGCCCTATCAAGATTGTGTAATACTTCCCCGAACCTAACAGGCGTAGGCCAGTCGGATGTCACGTCGGCTTCTTGCAGCGCCTTCGGTGCATCACCGGGAAGTTCTTTATCGTTTCGGAGCAGAAAAAGAGTTTTGCCTTTCTCACGATTCCTATGAGGGGCCAATGTACCCGGGGCAATGCAAAATGCCATATCCGGTGCAAGATATATATGATTGCTACTGAAATGGTTTGACATGATGCTGAAGCTCGCTCGATCGCGGGCAAAGAGATGCAGGTCGCTATGCCGCGCCATCAATTCGGCATCCTTCTCTATTAAACCTTTTTCAAGATAGCAGACCGACTGCGGGAGCATTACAATTCTATTTTCGGGGTATCGCGCAATTATTTCAAGGCGTATATCCTGCAACTCACGCCATAAATCGCCGAAGTTGCCCCCTCCCATCAGTATGATCGTGACATCTTTATCAAGGGCAGGAAATGGAAAGTACCCTACTCCGTAGGTATGCAGAAGCTTAATACCATTTTCACGGAGGAAATCTGTTGTCCCTCGCCAAATAAGCGAGTCACCGATATTCTCGTAATATGGAGCATCGGCAATTACAACTCTCTTGCCTAAGAGTGGCTTGAGCGTATCGGTTATAATACACCGGAGCTGTGTGATCTTCGCCTCGAAATTCAACATTAAGTGACTCTTAAAAATTAGACGTATCAGCCCGCAGGGTTTAAAATATAGCCCATAATATAAACTGATTTTTGAGAGTTACTTAATAATTCACTCCCACTTTATATTGTCAAACAAATCTTTCCATCCGGGACGCTTAGATATATCAATCGGCCGATAACGCTTACCCTTTTCGATAGATTCAATAGCATTCTTCCATGCCTGAGGGTCATTAAATTTTACAAACTTTACGCCCTCATAACCCTCCAACACTTCGCGGGCGTATGGTAAATCGGACGCTATTATAGGCATTCCGGCCATGGCAGCTTCTAACAGGGGTAATCCGAAAGTCTCTATATAGCTGGGAAAGAGCAGCGCGTCGCATTCGTGATATAGCGCGCATATACGCTCGTATGGCTGCAACCCCATAAATCTGATGCGCTCATCAGTTGTTAAACGTTTCTCCGGATCAATCGTGAATAAGATTTCAACATCTGCATCGCTCAATTTCAGTGCTTCATCTATGATACTGTGATTTTTATAGGAATGAGGCATAGCCGGGTATAGAAGTTTCAAGTTAGATGATGCACAGGCTTGAGGCACGATTGATTCTTTGGGAATCGACACCGACGGACAATATACCTTAATCAACCTTTCAGGGTATTTAAATCTCTTCGAAAAATCTTTCTTGATTATATCTAACTGCACAAATACAACCGAATCTTTCTTCAAAAAGTATTTTATAATAAATGGATATACATTTTTATAAAGCCATAGCCGGCGCTCCCTTACTTTAAGTGGATTCCAATATATACGGAAAAACGGCAGTGGCTGGTGATAATAAATAAATGATGGCACATTCTTGCCTACGTTGAACCCGTTGTTTTGCAGCGATATCACCGCCACAGGCTCAATATCATTCACTTTAAGCCATTTACGCACTCCTATTGCGTCCCACCAAAGGCGCCTGTGCATTGCCCTGACCCCCTCGATCGGTTCAATCCTGACATTCTTGTTTTCAGTGTCAAGCGAGATCTGTGGAGACACAAATATCAGCCATTTCCTACTGTCAGAGGGTATATGCTCGACAAACTGCCGCAGGATGCTCAGCGTTCCACTGCGAACCAGAGCCGTTGCATTTACTATTATACGCTTATCCATAGAGTTTCATTTAATGGAATTGAAAAGTGCCTCCCATCGGCGCATTATATCGTCTTTCTTATACTTTTCAGCAGATTTATATGCGTTATTTCCAAGCATTTGTCTTAGCGCAGGATCTTCAATTACTTCAATAATGGCATTCGCCAATCCGTGTATATCTCCATCTGCCACCAGAATACCGTTGTGCCGGTCTTCTATCACATCCCGCGGACCACACTGGCAGGCGAACGATATCATAGGTAATCCCACTTTCATTGCTTCCAGGAGCACCATCGGCAGCCCTTCGCTTCGTGATGAAAGCACCAATGCGGAATGTTGCAAATATTCGTTAATAATATCTTTAGTGGGTGTATGGATATTCACTTTACCCGAAAGATTTGCTTCGGAAATTTGCTTTTCAAGATCGCATTTAAGTTCACCGGTGCCAAAAATATTCAGAGTCCAGTCAGGATATTTTTGTGCCACGATTTTCCATGCCTTAATAAGACGGTCGTAGCCTTTCTCATAGCTCAGACGCCCTACGGCAATCATTGATTTTGATTGAAGCGGAGCCTGGAATGATTCTTCGGCATCTACAAAATTCGGTATAACTTCGATATTTTCTGCATTGGTCCAATTTTGCCTATCTTCCGCCGTAAGACATATAAAGCGGTCAAATTTCTTTAATAATCGAGCATCATTATAGAAGAGGTATTTGTTAATCAGACGCCAAACACCTGTTCTATTCAAGTTCAACCGATACAGCCGCGAAAAATGTATCTCGACTATTTTACGGCTGCCATCTTTTATCTGCGGCAGGAAACTCGCCTCGTTACCAAAGGTAGAGATTACAATATCAGCATTCGCTTCTATAAGCACCTCTTCAAGCTTTTTTCTATGAAGCTTAATCAGTTTACGGCGAACAAGCATTTTCTTAAACACGCCAAACGATTGAATATCATCGTATGGAATATCTAAATCAATCCTTTTGATTGCCGGATGCAGGGGAAAGTAATCTGGACGACCAAACTGTATAGCAGTGACGATAGTAACATCATATCCGTGCGCAGCAAGCCAATTTGCCTTACTGATAACGATGCGCTCAGTTCCTCCAACCTTAAATGTTCTGTACAAACAATATACAATTTTCATTTGCCTCACAATTTTAGTCAAATCGGTCTAAACATCGAAATAAATGCAAAACCTTTCTTAGGCTTTTTATAAGCGTTGAAGTCTGAATCTTAGCCATAGTCAGCCGCTCATTATTAGCCGCTAACTTCTGATTTAGAAAATTTCGCATTTCCTCACCTACCCAATGGCGTCCGTCAGCTGTCACCCTATCGCGCATTTCCAGATATGTGGGAGTGATAAGATCCGGAATCATTCCGAGCGTAAGCCACGAATGTCCATTATAGCAGTGGGCCATATCACATTTCCCTATCGGGCGGAAATGGATAGGAGCCGAGGGATCATCAAATATTCTTGTGGGTCTTGAATGGTAACACTGCGCAAAAGTGCCGGTCTTCAGATTGATATGTCCGCCCCATAGCCCGTTGTAGCAAAACTCTTTACGCGGCTTCCCGAATATCTGCATCTTGAAATCAAACAACGGGGAATCAAACTGCCCCCACACTTTAATATATTCCTCGCGCGAGAGTGCGGTAAGGATCGGAATCCCCGGCTTGCTGTCATCTCGCGCAACAGTGATGTGACATAGTGCCCCAAGATTTTCCAAACACACGTCCTTAATCTCGTCAATATATGGGATTTCATCGTCGGAGGGAGTTAGTTCTACTGTAAACGAAATCTCGCTGTGTTGCACCCTGCGGACGTTGTCAAAATATTTGTCCAGAAGCCCTCTGGACTTTAACTCCATATAGTGAAACGAAATCTTTAGTATCAGATGCTTTTGTAGCTCGGCCGGGATTTCGTCTGTCAACTCCTGAATGCGTTTGGTGGGCAATCCGTTTGTGACAATCATCACATAGTGTCCCTCTTCGAGCAATTCACGCGTCAGCGCCACTATATATGGAGCTAAAAGTGTTTCTCCCGCGCCACATAAGCTTAGCAAGCACGTTCCTCCCAAGCGATCGCGCGACAATGCTTTCCGGATATGCGAAAGAGGATAATCGAGCGGCTTAATCTCTGCCGACGTTAGGTGTTGGTGAGCTATATAGCAATAATTACATTCAAGATTGCACGTGGTCACCGGCACCAATATATCGAAATATTTTCGTATTGTATCTTTATTCAAGGAATGAAAATGTATATCCGGCGTCAGTGAGCCATTTAACCGTTTGTTTGAATAGTACTTGATTGACGCATTCCGAAGCGCGGACCTTGACTTTACCGGCTACGCTTAGGTTGCTATCAGCTTCCGGGACGTGCCAAAGTTTCCACTCATGGGTGAATATCACTAATGTATCAATATTATCAAGACGTTCCAAATTACTGATTATTCGGAAATTATCATCTACGCGCAGGTCTGTCCTTCTGTAGAAAACATCGTTTTTTATGATTCTTTTACCATTTGATACGCTCCGGACTTCGTCAGCCGTCAGATTATATGATACGAGATTACTGTTGTCGGCACAAAGAAGACATCGGATGCCCGGCAATGAGTTCAACAGCGAATCCGGTGCGAAAAAATAGTGGAAGCGCAAGGTTGTGGCAACCATTGACGAATCAGCAAATTGAGCAATAGCTGAATTTACATTCTTATAGGAGTTCTGAAAGTCAGCCACTGAGACAAGACTGTCGAAATCAGCCCTCCTGCTATGAAAGCCTATTCGTAACCAATCAGATGCTTTTTTAAAATCGTTCTTGTATTTCAGCGGCATTTCTTCAATCCGGGTATAACCATCGTGGTCAGTGCCGTCTACCTTGAAACGATCGTATGTATATAGCGTTATCCTGAGCCCATATTCGCGATGTAAATCGTACAGAAAGTCCATAAAGGGATGTTGGAATAAGGAGTCATAATCCTGCTGATGTCTGATAAGGTCACTTATTACCGAAACATCGTCAATGCTCAGATGCACCACACGATTGCTTTCTTCTGCATCACTCCCACGGCCTTTGCTGCATGAGCACAGGTTGGTAATGAGCACAAGCAAAAGGATGATTGAATCTAAGCGCATATAAATTATAGTGAACTCCGGCCCCCGGACAATAGTCTCAGAAAACGCGGACATACTTTCTGCATTGCAATATACGTACCTATCATCATAGCAACCAAAAGCACAAACGACAGGATGTAGAAACCTAAGGTTTGCAACTCAGTGGCCGGAGATAGAATCATCCAGATAAGCTGCATCAGATACCCAAGTATTATGAGATGCCCTGCATATATAAAAAAGGATATTTTGGCCAGGAATTTTGATGGTTTGATTATTTCAGAAGACACGAGTTGATCGGCTATCAATAATAAACACAAGATTCCGATAATCGACATAAATCTATAAACGTAAAGCCCAGCCCCCTTGCACGATGGATACCCCTTATAGTGTGAACCGATAGTTGGGACCATATACAGGAATAAGAAAATCGAGCAGGCTATATAAATCGCATAAAGCAGGTATTTCCGTTTCCTTAAAATAGCAATGATATTTACCCTTCCAATGCTAATATATCCGCCGAGACTGAAGAAGAAATATGCCGTAATGAAGCTTGTGACAAAGGGATTGGGAAGATAATGCTGAAAAATCCAAACGATCCCCAGAAGCGATAGAAGCAGTTTCCCCGCTCGTTTTAAACAAATATATAGTAACGGAGTAGTGATAACGACAATCATCAAATTTCGCACAAACCATAGTGGTCCGTCAAGCGGAAAACCATAGAGTGCTACCGGCTTTCCCCTCAGCGCGCCGTCATATATCCAATAGCAATTTAGTATGGAGCTAACACTGATATTCAACTTGGACACTGAGTCATTTCTGTATAAAAGCCCAAAGACCATAATAATGATGGCTATGGAAATTGTATTCCATAGAATATACGGAATCAGGAGTGAGTGTACACGATTCCGCAGCTTTCGGAAATAAACATCCGGAGTAAAAGCGTTGACCTTGAAAAAGAAGTATCCGGCCATAAAGAAATACAGTGGCACGCGTGTGTCGGCAAAAGCTGCAATGTTAATGGCTCTTGCATAATTGACCATCCGGAACGTATCAAGGTGCTCCCAGCCGGAATCAATAGTTGAACTCCATGCAAATACGTGCAATATAACCACCATCAAAGCCAGTGGGAACCGAAGTAACTCAAGAGCTTGGGAAAATTCTTTATCTTGCATCTCTTACTTATTGCATGAGTGGCCATTCAGAGCGGGGATATGCCTGAGCACAGCTTGACTGAGGAATTTTCGCTCCGAGGCATTTAGCCCTACCCCGACTTCAAGAATTACAACAATCAACATACTTCCAAATATGGTAATAACCGGATGGATATGTTGCAACACTTCCAGCTCACGACAGCCCACATACAGCCCGGCACACACTATAACTAAAAGACAGGCCGGTAAAAATACCGAGTGCAGAATCGCGGAAATGGAAATTGCGGGAATATATTTCTTAAGCAGCCACAATCTGATAAATAGTGCAATTCCTGAAATTATAGCAATCATAACCAACACCGATTGCGGTGGCATACCATTGCGCAGTAATATATAGGCTATGGGCAGATTGAGCAGTTGCACCCCGCCTACCATTATCTCATACACCTTTACCCTTCCGGTTGCTCTCACCCCGGCGCTTATGCTGTAGGTGAAACTTTCAATAAGCGAATTGACAATCACTAATTGCACAAACACCGGGGTATAAGCCGGATAAGTGCCCAACCAGATTCTAAGAATCGGTTGGGTTGCAATCAGAATCGGGAAAGATAGTAGCAATAGCAGATAAAAGGATATTTTACTACCTGTGATGATTAAACTTTCAGTCCGTGATGTCTCTCCGGCTGAAAATGTCTTGATTATCTGTGGATTTACAGCCGTAGAAAAATTTTGCACAAAACCGGTAAGGGCTGCATTCACCTGCGATGAAATGGCATAGGCGGCGTTTACCACCGGACCATAAAAGATATTCAGCAAAATGTTGCACCCCTGATTCTTTCCTACCCATGAAAACGAACCGAAAGTGCTCCACGACATAAATCCAGCCATCGTCCGAAATATATCTCTATCATATATCGCCCGAAATGACCGACATTCCGCAAAACATCGCCTGCAATATATCATACTGAGGATCGTAAACACCATCACAGCGCACAAATTCAGTAGCGCGTAGGCTTTCAGTTTATTCGCCGGGATGAAAGTCAATGATAACGCAACTATCAATTTCATCACAACCTCCACAACACTTAGCACAGCGAATATTTCCATCTTTTCACGGGCTATAACCACAGCATTGGCCAGAGTCTGTATAATAGAAAAGATAAACGAAATCACTATACATTGATATACCCAGTTGGCAGACGTCATCTGGTGTGACGGAATCCTCATAAAATTATTGAGAAACCATAAGCCCAAGGTTTCTGCCAATAGCAAGATTATCAGCGATAGTAAAATGTGTATGGTAATGGCCGATCGGAACACCCGCGCGGCGCCATTCATATCCTCCCTGCCATGTGCGAACGATAGAAATCGCACTGTGGAGAGCGACATCGCTCCATTTAGGGACGATAACATCACAACGATACTTCCTACGACACTATATATTCCGTAATCTACAATGCCCAGTTGTGCCAGGACTATTCGCGAAGTATATAGCGCGACACCCATCACCAGAAACATTCTGAAATAAAGCATCAGTGTGTTTCTGATAATTAATGATGATGATGAACTATTCTTGTACTGCTCAGTCAAGACTCAAGCTTCAAGCACCTCAACGTTAATTTTCTCAATATTTAATCGGGCTCCACCTCGGATACCAATGGGTACAACCAACTCAACCAACTTATCATCGCAATTGGTTATTTCGCCTGTCAACCCCTGCAAAGGTCCTCTGATCACCCTAACCTTATCATTAATCTTAAGAATAGACGGATCAAATGAGACAGGATATTCCGACTGCCCCAACATAAATTTGAGCTGCGCTATCTGGCTGTCGGGAATGACAGCAGGGCTTTTATCTACCCCCCCCCGCAAAATCTTGATTATCAACTTATTACCAAGTATATCGGCAATCTTTTCCCTTTCCACACATGCAAATATTACCATAGGTATCACCACTACCTCCACCAACTTCTTTCTATCAGACCACTGTCGCAGCTGAAATTGAACCGGAAGGTAATTCTCGATTCCGACACTGTCAAGATAAGCACGTACTTTCTTCTCACTTCGGGGGCGAGTGTAGAGCGCTATCCAGGATTTTGGGCACGCTCCGCGGTCGTCAGTCCCATTAACCGACGAACCGTTACAAGGCTCTATTGACTTTATCATGCCCTTTAAAAATTACCATTTCAATTATCTCCTGCTATGGAGATATGATTCAACTGCAAAGATAGCAAAATTTTTTCACAAACCGATAAACTATATATTGTCCGGACAAAAAATATCCAAGACAAGCAGGTCTACCGGAGAGCTAAACAGCGTAGCACCGGGGGTGACACCAGTCCGCAGCGTCCGGCGTGCCTGAGTGGTAAACCATCCTGTGGAGCGGCGCCACTCCGTGGTGCCGGATACGCGCCGGACGGCCACACCGCAACTTACCTCCGACGTGAAAATCACACCGCAACTCCCCCTGGCGTGACCCCGGTGTTTGAGGTCCGACCTCAAAATGCAATGAGGCCTCCGGGGATTCCCGGAGGCCTCATGTAGGCGGTTAATTAACGCCGTTGTGCTTGTTGAAATTATTCAGCAGCAGCTTCGGTTGCTTCAGCAGCGCAAGCGCAGTTAGCGCAAGTGTCAGCAGCGCAAGAGTCGTTGGTGCAAGAATCGCACTTGTTGCAGGTAGTTTCTTCTACAGCAACTTCAGTGGTTTCAACAGCTACAGTGTCGGTGTTTTCAGCAGCTTTTTCAGCGTTGCCGCAAGAGAAGAGCGATGCGCTGGCAACAACGGCGAGCATAAGAACTAACTTTTTCATCTTCGTTGGATTTATATAATTGAACAATTTATTATGTGCTTCAAAATCGCCACAAAGTTACGCCAAAATTTTAACGTGGGCAAACTTTTTTTGCAAAATTTTTCAAGGCTAAATTAAACCTTTTGTTACAGCATTGATTATCAGCCTATTATTGCAAATCATTTTCTACTATGGAATTTGCCATAGCCACCGCCTTGGTGATATGATCGCAGATATTTTCGGCACCGATAAGGCCATCGATTCCGGCGCCGTGCAGCGATTCACGCACACCGGGCAATACGCCCGAAAGCACGATGCGGATGCCTTCTTTCTGCGACGACTTGATCAGCAACTCCAGGTTATGAAGCGCCGTGGCATCTACAAACGAAACCTTGCGCATACGCAGGATACGTACCTTGGGCTTTTCCTCACCTACTGTGGTGCGCATCATTTCATCAAATTTAGTAGCGATACCGAAGAAGAACGGACCATCTATCTCATATACACTCACACCCTTGGCTACATCGAGCACCTCGTGATTGGGGCTGTCGGTGCCTTCATCCACATCCAGATGTTCTGAATATGCCCGTATCTGGGTGTTTTCCATTACACGGCGCAGGAAAAGCACCACTGCCAGAAGCAAGCCTATTTCGATTGCGATGGTGAGGTCAAATATTATGGTAAGGAAGAATGTGACTGCAAGCACCCAGATGTCGCTCTTTGGTGCGTGGAAGATACCGATAATAGTGCGCCATCCGCTCATGTTGTACGCCACAATGATAAGCACTGCGGCCAGGCAGGTCATAGGCACATAGTTGATCAGCGGCATCAGGAACAGGAAAATAAGCAGAAGCACCAGAGCGTGTACGATGCCGGCCACCGGTGTGCGACCTCCATTGGTGATATTGGTCATGGTGCGGGCAATGGCTCCGGTGACGGGTATGCCCCCGAAGAAGGGCACTACTACATTTGCTATGCCCTGACCGATAAGCTCTGTGTTGGAATTGGTGCGCGAACCGGTGACACCGTCGGCCACAGTTGCCGACAGAAGGCTCTCTATAGCACCCAGCACGGCAATTGTGAACGCCGATGGCAGCAGCATATTGATGGTGGCCATATTAAGCGTGAAGCCGTGGGGGGTGGGAATATCGGTGGGCATATTGCCGAAACGGTCGCCGATGGTCTCCACATGATACCAATCGGTAAACGTTGACATAAGCCACGACCCGGCTGTAACCAAAATTATAGCTATAAGCGCACCCGGCAGCTTGCTTGAAATCTTGGGAGCCACTATTATAATAAGGAGAGCCACGAGACCGGTAACCAGGGTAACAGGATCGATTCGGTCAAGATTGCTCAGAAACATACCCCATTTGGGAATGAACTGCCCGGGAACATCCCTCAGCCCCAGACCTAAAATATCTTTGATCTGAGTGGAGAATATGGTCACGGCGATACCGGCGGTAAAGCCCACCACAATCGGGTAAGGAATAAACTTGATTACTGTGCCCAACCGGAACAGTCCCATCACTATAAGAATAAGACCGGCCATGGCCGTCGCAATAGCAAGACCCTGCAACCCAAACTGAGCTATGATATTGTAAACAATAACGATGAATGCGCCCGTAGGACCACCGATCTGCACCGAGCAACCACCGAAAAACGACACGAGGAAACCGCCGATAATCGCGGTAATCATACCTATCGTGGGACTAACACCGGAGGCGATACCGAAAGCGATAGCCAACGGAAGGGCAACTATGCCCACCACAATACCGGCGATAATATCCTCACGAAGACGCTGCATCGAATAATGCTGCAACGCACTGAAGAGTTTTGGACGAAAGTCCAATGCACCTGTAAGATTCATTTTTACCTAAGAATTACTGATTGGAGCTGCAAAGTTACAAAAAAAGTTTTAAACTTAAAAATCCTTAAAACTACAAGCCCCGGCGGATGGATCCGTCGGGGCTTGGGATTTATGCTGAATGGATGTTATTCGGCAGGATTGAGGAGAATGAGCTGGAAGTTATTCTGCGAGCGCAGCTGACGCCACAGAGCGGTGAGGTCGTCGGCGGTTATGTTTGCGATAACATCGGTGATGCCGTTGAAGTTGTCAACGCCATTGAGCGATGATGCAGCCATTGCGCCAATCCAACCGGTGTTCTCTTCTGCATCTGAAACGGCTTCCTTGGTCAGGTATTCCTTAACGCGATTGAGTTCATCGGCTGTGATTTCGGTGCCCATTCCATCCAGGATAACATTGATAGCGTCGAACACTTCCTGACGCATTTCAGGCTTCATGGGGAAGGGTATCTGCACCACGGTGTTCACGGGGCTTACACGGCTAAGGTTGCCACCTGCACCGATCGAATATGTCGCACCCATTTCTTCGCGTACCTTATTGAGCAGGCGGTTGCCCAGGATCTGCGAAATCATGGTAATCATCACCTTGTTGGCAGGGGTGAATTCCTCGTTACCGGAGATATAGTAGAAAGCCCATGTCTGGGGGGTAGTCATCGCCATTGACTTCTCGACGGTTTCGGTTCCGCGTTTGGGAGCAAATGCGGGGTTGCTCATATCTGCGGGTTTAACGGGAGCGGTGGGCAGTGTGGCGATGTACTGTTCCATCAGAGGAACGAAGGTGTCCATATCTATGTTACCTACGAAATAGAAGTTGAAGTCGGCTGCATTGGCCAGCATTTCCTTGACGATACCGTCGGTCACTTCTGAATCGGCAGCTTCGATTACGGCTGTGCTGAGCACCTGCATGGCGGGAGCCTGATAGAGGGTGCTATGGATCAGTGATGAGAATGCGTAGTCGGGGGTAGCTTCCTGATTGGCAAGCACGCCCTTGAACATATTCTGAGCTGCCTGGAATTCATCGGGGAACATATTGAATTCGGTGAAGTTGGCATAGATCAGCTCCATGAGGGTGGGCAGATCCTGAACGGTAGACGCACCGGTCACATTACGGGTATAGGGGCTGAAATCCAGATTTACGCTCACCTGTTTGCCCTGCAGATACTTGGCCAGGTCGCTCTTGGTGTATTCGCCCAGGCCATGGTAGCCCAGTGAGTAAGGCATGAAGATAATTGAAGCGGCCTTGTCGTCGCCGAGGGTGCTGTAACCGCCCTTGGCTATGGCTGTGAACTGGATGTCGTTTTCCTTGAAGGTGGTAGGTTTAACAAATACCTTAACACCATTGGAAAGGGTGAACACGGTAGCATCCCACTGAGCGTTGTGTTCCTTGGAAACAACTTTACCGGGAGCGGGCAGTGCGGGGAGCAGGGGTTCCGACTTCATTTCATCGCGGTAGGGTTCGAGTGTTTCGCCCTCTACGGCGGTGATGGCGGCAGCGATCTGAGCGTCGGTGGGGTTGCTGAAACCTTCAGCTTCGGGAAGCATCATGAGCACCACGCGGTTGTCGGGAGTAATGAGCTGGGGCAGGAGCATATTCACCTGTTCCAGGGGAATCATCTGGGTCATAGCATCCATAAGCTGCTTTTCCACTTCGATGCCGGGGATGGGTTCATTGTCAACGAACGCACGTACATATTCACGTGAGTAGCTATCTGTGGGAACATCATTGCGCGAGTCGTAGAGGTTCTGATAGCGTGCACGGATTTCGGCGTTGGCGCGTTCAAATTCGCCGGGAGTGAAACCGCCCTGAGCCGCACGGAGCACTTCGCGATACACTGCCTGAAGGGCGCCGGTGAGGTCGGCATCCTTGCCTATAACCTGAATAGTGAGAGCGTCCTTGGTCTTTGCGAAGAAGAAATCTTCAATGTCCACAGAAGCCTGTGCGAAGGGTGCGTCGGGCTTGGAAGCGAGGTCGCTCAGACGGTGGTTGAGCATACTGCTTACGATCGAGGTCATATAGTGAACGGGATAGAAAGCCTGTGTGTTGCGCAGTTCTTTGGGGATGAGTTTGTCGGTCTTGAAGAACATAAAGGCAATGGGGGCAGTCTGCTCGGGGTCGCTACCCACGGCATAGATGGTGCCTTCGGTATCGGCCACGGGCACATAGTAGCGTTCCTTGGCGTTTTCGGGCATCTTGATGGGCGAGAAGATTTCTTTAATCTTACCTTCGATATAGTCAACATCAATGTCGCCCACAACGATTATACCCTGCTGATCAGGACGATACCAGGTATGGTAGTAGTCTACGAGAGCCTGCGGGGGGAAGTTGTCCACCACTTCCATTATACCGATAGGCAGACGTTCGCCATATTTGTTATCGGGATAGATCACGGGAAGCAGGTTTTCGAGAATACGCATCTGGCCGGCCATCGAGCGACGCCATTCTTCGTGGATCACACCACGTTCTGCATCGATTTCTTTAGGATCGAGGGTGAGAGCGCATGCCCAGTCGTGAAGGATGAGCAGACACGAATCCTGAACGCTCTTGCGAGCTACGGGAACGGATGAAATGTTGTAGACAGTCTCATCAACCGAAGTATATGCATTCAGGTTGTAGCCGAAACGCACACCGATTGACTCCAGATAGTTAATGATGCCCTTTTCGGGGAAGTTTTCTGTGCCGTTGAAGCACATGTGTTCCAGGAAGTGAGCCAGACCGCGCTGGTTTTCTTCTTCAAGGATAGAACCTACTTTCTGGGCGATGTAGAAGTCGGCCTGACCCTTGGGGTTTTCGTTATGACGAATGTAATAGGTAAGGCCGTTGGGAAGCTGACCGATGCGCACGGCGGGATCAGCAGGCAACGGAGGAAGCTGAGGCATTTCCTGTGCCGAGGCACCGGCTGCCATTGCAAGGCCCAATACCAGAGCCATACAACGCTTAAATAATTTGTTCATTGCTTATAATATTGGTTTATATAGTTTTGCATATTCAGTTCGCCCTATTAGACGCGCCTCGGGGCGAATAATTACACCGCTATGTGTTAAAATATATTAATACATAGCGGTGTGTGGTTTGTTTATCGGAGATTAAGCAGCTGCATGCCGTAGGGGGTCATGAGATTCTGCAACTGATAGCCTTCAAATGGTACAGAAATCTCGCCCTGAGCGTGGGATGCTACCTCGAAGGGCTGGTAGACGAATACAATTTCGTTGGTCAGCGATATGTAGAAATTACCGTCGGCCGGCAGAGCGGTGATATCGGTGGGCCCCAGTGCAGCCTGCAGATGGAGCGCCCTACCCTTGATCAACTCGGGCAGACGTTCAAGCCCCTCGGGAGTGAAAATATCCGTAAGCGACACGATCTTGCCATGTGCTATGTCGTAGGTAAAGAACCGTGTGGCCGACATTCCGTTGGCACCCCCGGGTGCCAGAAAATCGTTAGTCACCAGATATGTGAGGCGGTCGGCATTAAGGTTGAACATACTGCCGGTAACTATGGCTATGCCATCACCTACGGCAAAGGTAGCTTCGGATGAGGGTAGCTGCACCACAGGATAACCTATTTCTGAGGCTACCCCAACAAAATAGCTGTTCATAGCATCCACCGGGGCTGCGATGGTGTCAAACGCAGCTTTAATGATAGAATCGCGCAACTCCGATAGATCCTTTCCGTAAATCTTTTCGGGAAGTATAACTGACGCGGAATCAAACATAATCAAATCTTCATCACGGTTGTAATCCAGCGATGATGCATCCAGCCGGAAAGCCGCTTTGCCTGATACCAGCGAAAATTCATAATCTGTCTTGCCCGACGAATTGCCGGAATCACACGATACAAAAGCTGTTGACGCGGCAATGCCGGCAGCAAGCAGTATTTGAGCAGTGGTTTTCATCGTTTTCATCTTAAAAATTGTACTTTAAATGTTAACGATAAATTAGTTGTAAAGTTATATCTATGTTAGTTAACTATTCTTAAAAATAACGCCGGACACGGTGGTCCGGCGTCGGGATTACGATTCTGAGTTTTCTGTACTTGGAGGGGGTAAAAGTTTTATCTCGGCGTCGGATTTTTCAGCGTTTGCGGCGTCGGGATTGGTTTTGGCCTTGGGACGACGGCGACGTTTGGGCTTTGTCGGGGCCTCTTGCTGTTCGCTCTCGGTCGGTGCTTTAATCTGTGGTTCGGCCTGAGGCTGAGATTCCGATTCCTGAGCGGTGGCTACGGCTTCGGTATCTGTAACGTTAGCTTCAGGTTGGGTTTCATCAGCAGTGGAGGCCGCTTTTTTCTTGCGGCGACGACGTTTTTTAGCCGGAGCGGTTTCGGCTGGGCTATCTTCGGTCTCCACAGCCGGAGCATCGGCCGGCTTCTGTGGCTTGGCGGGTGCAGGCGTCTCCACCACTCCCTCGGCTATTTCGAGGTCGGTGAGGCCTTCGGTCGACGGGTCTTGTGTGCGTTTTCGGGTCTTGTTGTTTACCTTATCGGCAGTGGAGGCGTTCATATCCTTTTCCTCCTTGAGGTCGATTTCGTTATTTTCTTTGTCCAAGACTCGATATTGCAGGTATGCGAGCGACTCATCAGGGAGGATTTTGAATACCCGGCCATATTTACGGCGCCATTTACCGTAAAGCGATGTAAATATTCCGCGCTTGATGTAAGCGTCGACAAAGGGATGAACATACATCACGAAGTCGCGCAACTCCAGTGTATTCACCACATAATCAAGCTTTTCATCAAGCGTGTCGGTGAATAGTAGCGAGGGCTGCACCACGCCTTTTCCGAAGCACGACGGACACGTCTCGGCGGTGGTGATGGTCAGGGCCGGACGCACACGCTGGCGTGTAATCTGCATCAGGCCGAACTTGCTCAACGGCAGGATATTATGCCGGGCACGGTCGTTGGCCATTATCTCGCGCATGTGTTCATATAGCTGCTGACGATGCTCGCCCTTATTCATATCTATGAAGTCCACCACGATGATGCCGCCCATATCGCGCAGGCGCAGCTGCCGGGCTATTTCGTCGGCAGCGCGCAGGTTCACTTCCAGAGCGTTGGTTTCCTGATCGTTGGAAGCCTTGGTGCGGTTGCCTGAGTTGACATCCACCACATGGCAGGCTTCGGTGCTTTCGATAATGATGTAGGCTCCTGAACGGAACGACACCGTCTTGCCGAACGACGATTTGATCTGACGTGTGATGCCGAAAGCATCGAAAATGGGCTGCTGGCTCTGGTAGAGCTTCACTATATCGCGCTTGTCGGGCGAAATTAGGCTTACGTAATTTTGCAGCTGTGCGAAGGTCTCGGGGTGGTTGACGTGGATAGCCTCGAACGACGGACTGAACACGTCGCGCAACATTCCCACTACGCGGCTTTCTTCTTCAAATACTAATGCCGGGGGGGTGGAACGCTGTGCCTTGGCCATTGCTGCATCCCAGCAGCCAAGCAGGGTTTTGAGCTCGTTGACCAGTTCGGCTGCGCGGACGCCCTCGGCCGAGGTGCGCACGATTACACCGAAATTGGCGGGTTTGATGTTCTGGATCAGGTAGCGCAGGCGCATTTTTTCTTCGGTGCTTTTGATCTTCTGCGATATTGAAATTTTGTCGCTGAAGGGTATCAGCACCATAAAGCGGCCTGTAAAATGGATCTCGGTGGTGAGACGCGGACCCTTTGACGATATTGGTTCCTTAACGATCTGCACCAGCAACTCCTGACCCTGTGTGAGTGCG
Organism: uncultured Bacteroides sp.; assembly: GCA_964531245.1. Classification (GTDB taxonomy): domain Bacteria; phylum Bacteroidota; class Bacteroidia; order Bacteroidales; family Muribaculaceae; genus CAG-873. The sequence goes on from CAZHDH010000002.1 coordinate 31,125, forward strand.
TCGGTGATTTTTCCCTCCTTGTCAATATCGGGCAGGAGGGTCATTTTGTCCAGGGCGGGCACCTGCTTGCGGTCGCCGCCCAGTAGTTCGGTCACGTATGCCTTATAGGAAGCATAATGCGGACCCAAATCCAAGTAGTGCAGAAAAGCATCTTTTTCGTAACCCACGTTGACAAAGGCTGCGTTGAGGCCGGGCATGAGCTTCTTGACTTTGGCCAGATAGATATCGCCGACAGCATAGGCGTTGTCGCGCGATTCTTTCTGAAGCGAAACCAGTCGCGAATCCTCAAGCAACGCTATCGACACATCCTTGGTCTGTACGTCTACAATGAGTTCACTTTTCATGGATCACGTAGTAAAAGTGGTTTTCTGTTTGCGATGTCACCCTGAATCGCATCAGTGTCACATCGCTTGCTGTGTTTAATAATTCCCGGTGCTCGGAAAGCTGCCGGTTGATAATAGAGCAAAGGACAAATATGATATTCTCCCAAGCAGTTTATGACGCGAGGAGCGATTTTACAGATAATCGAATCATATTAGTCCTTTGACGAGCGGGCAGCCCATTGCTGCCTACGCTAAAGCGCGTCGCTATTGCGACTTACTTCTTCTTATGACGGTTCTTGCGAAGACGTTTTTTACGCTTGTGGGTAGCCATCTTATGGCCTTTACGTTTTTTTCCGCTGGGCATATCGGCGATATTTATTGGTTAATAATGTATGTTGATTCTCTTTTATAAGTTTCTGCTTTCCGGCTTTTATTTCAGATCCTTCACTTCATCCATAAACACGCGTGCGGGCTTGAAAGCGGGAATCTTGTGTTCAGGAATCTGAATGGTGATGTTCTTTGAGATGTTGCGGGCGGTTTTGGCTGAACGGGTCTTGATGATGAAGCTACCGAAACCACGCAGGTACACATTTTCACCTTCTGAAAGTGATTCCTTGACTACTGTCATGAATTTCTCGATGGTCTCCAAAACTACGGCCTTATCAAAACCGGTTGACTTTGCGATTTCGTTGACGATTTCTGCTTTTGTCATTGCGAAACTGTTTTATGATGATGTTTAGTCAATTAATAATTACTCGTCCTCGTGAAGCCTTGCGCCGGCTCTCGGAGGTTTTGCAGGTGCAAATTTCGGAATTTTTTTTGAATCTGCAAGTATAAATTGCTGAAATTCTACATTTTTTGTGCTCTAAAATGCAAATAAAGAGTCCCGACCGGCTTGTACGCCGCATTCGGGACTCTCTTTTTATGCTTTTTTATACTTTATTTATCTTCGTGAGGTTCAATCTGTTGAGCCACGGGCACTGCGTTTTCGGTTGCTTCTACATCTTCCACGGCGTGTTCGTCGGGGTGAATCTTGGCCTGGTGGGTGTCCACCTCATGTTGGGTGTGGCTCACCACATCCTGCGGATGTTTGTTGTAATGACCTATCATTCCGGCTTCGATTACCGATGCCACACCATAGATCACAAAGCAGATTCCCGAGGTGAATACCACAGGCATATCCCCTGTACCTTCAGGCCGCAGAAATACATAGATGGCACCGCCCACCATCACCGTGGGCAGGATATACAGCCAGCCGGGAAGCGTGGCCGGCCGAGCTCCTATTGCCAGTATGAAGTATTGGTAAACGGCGGCAAATAGTATCAGGATTCCGAACATCACCGGCACGAGTCCGACAAAGGTATATTGAAAAATCAGCATACACAATCCTAAAATTACGGATGCCGCGCATGTGAGCCAGCTGAATGTCGTGGACACTGCACCGTTGCCTTTCCCTTTCTTGCCGCGATGCTCAAATATGAGCAGATTGAATAATCCGGCCGCTATAAACAGGATTCCGCCGGTCACTACTACCCCGGTCGAGTGGATGTCGTTTCTGAATATAATCAGCAGCACGCCTGCCAATATTGCAAGCACTGCTGTGAGCATCAAAGATTTACCTTTCATAAGTCTGCGTGGTTTTATGGTGTTGAATTTCGTTTATTAAGTAACTCTTAAAAATTAGACGATATAGATTTGCGTAGGATTGACGATGCATTTTGTCCTTTGAGCGAAGGAGCGTAGCGAGCTACGTGACTGAGCGAAAAGAACAAAAGGCGCGTCAAGACAAGCAAGGATATATCGGCCCGCAGGGTTTAAAATATAGCCCATAATATAAACTAATTTTTGAGAGTTACTTATTAATAACACGCATTACGCAAAAAAGTAGGACGGGTATAGTAAAATTATCGTTTTGCAGGCACCATGAATGTATCGCGTATTGTGCCGTGTCGGTCATACAGGGTCATTACTATGCGCGACGGATCCACATCCATAATCATCGCGCCTATGGTCTTCGCTCCCTCGCTCCAGCGTGTAGATATTATTTCGTTGTTGGCTTCTATGGGTTTAAGTTCGCGGCCACGGCTGTCGTCGCTTGACGGTGCCACTACATAGAATGTTCCCTGCCCTGCTGCCACTGGACGGCGGTCGCGCAATGCGGGGGTGCGCAAATAAGCGTGATTGTTGCCGGAAATGGCCAGGTCGACGCCCAGACGGTCAAAAATATCACGGAAACGGTCGAGCTGACTATCAGTGCCGTTGGTACCTATGAGCCATTCGTAATGCTCTACCACCACGATGTATTTGGCAGGATTGGCGGCCACAACGCCCTCCATCCACTTGAACACCGGTTCAAGACTTTCGGCGGTGCGCATCGCTTCGTTATTCAGCATCAGGAATAGGACATCGCCGTATTTGAACCAGTAGACGTTCCCCTCCTGGCCGGCATAGCCGTTGCGCGGATTGGCGTGTGCATCGCGGAAATATGCGTCGGAACGCACCTTGTCGCGGCTGTCGTAATCGTGATTGCCTTCTACGGCTCCCCACATATTATTAATATAAGCAGGCTGTTCCGATAGTTCTGTCCAATAGTTGTAGCTGCCACCCCAGGCACACTGGTCGCCTGCCGATAGCACCCAATCGTATCCGCCCGACACGCTGTCAAGCACCTCCATCATTTCCGATGCCGCATCCAGGCGGCGCCACAGCGGTGAGTAATGGTGGAAATCTCCGATCACGGCCGCTTTCCATGCCGGTGCTCCGGCAGTTTTGAACCGGCGTGGTTGCGAGGTGTATCCGTCGGCAATCACGCGATATGTATAATGCGTGTCGGGCTTTAGACCTTTAAGCTCCACGTTGTGTTTTTCAAACACGTGACGTTCATACACATCGGTATTATCTCCGAGTTTGGAATTAATCGAATCGAACGAGGTGCACAGCACACCGCGCGATTCCATATACGTGGTGTCAACTCCGTCGGTCACTTCAATTGTAGCCACAACGCCCACAGGGGTTGCCATACTTACATTCATCATCGTGGCGCAATCCTCGCCGGGATTGGTATAAATTGTATGAACAGGAGCGTCAGAACCCGTAGCCGGCAACCCCGTGCCGTAACGCGCGCGTTGGGCTGCAGCGTCGGTAACGCTCATCGCTGCCATCAGCGCAAACAAGCATATTTTTTTCATTTTCATATAGTTACTTAATTCAAGGTCAATGTCACTGCAAAGTTACACTAAAGTTTTAATTGTCGCAAAAAAATCCCCCCCAATACCCCCCGCCGGACGGCCACACCTGCAAAAAAACGCACCCGACGGAGCCCCGCTACCCACCGGGAACGCCGCCACTCCGTGGTGGCGAAACCGCGATAGACGGCTACACCCGCAAAACAAAACACGTAAAACACTGATAACCAGCAGGGCAAAAACCTTTGCGTCGACGCCCAGATGGTCAACTATAATGCTCCGCGATGTCAGCACGCGGTACATTATGATACCATCCCGGGTGAAAGCCGGAGTTGTTTACTGAATAACAAAGTTATCAATCGATATTCCAATATGCGTTTGGATCTCCATCAAAAATAATCTCGATATCATCATCTGAATATCCTTCAACATCTTGCGCCCAAGACCCAGAGTATCTTCCATACGAGGAAGAATCTTCAAAGTTTGAACCAAACACATTCCAATTATCTATAGAATCTCCCTCTTCATAATCATCGCAGCTATAGTAATCATTACAGTTAATTCTAGATAATTGCCAAATTCTCTTTTCTTCGAAAAGATTATCTATTATGAAATTGGGATATACAATTTTAATCTCGTTCAATGCATTGTCTTCCAGTTGAAAAACCACACTAGTACAGTAGATTACACACCAGTTTAAATAAGAAGGGTTGATATCTAAAACATCTGCTAAGCTGAGACCATTGTATCTCCCGAAATTGAATTGATCTTCTATAGATGAAAATTTACATTTTACCATTCCTTTCCATCCTAACACTATGTGAATCAAACACTTCATACTTAATCTCGTCAGAAAGTTTCGAAACACGCCTTGTAATTATTACAAATCCAGATCCTATTCCTCTTAATTTAGATCTAGACTCAAAATATAGGTCGTGCTCCTTTGGGAGATAGTATGCTACATTTTCTTCCACCTGAACACCATCAATATATGTAACCTTTGGATGTGGTTTATCCATACTCATGGATTCTATATAATATCTCCTCAAGTAATCAGTTGCTTGATTTAAGTACTTTGGTATATAAAGTAAATATAAACCATATCTTTCCTCTGCTACTTGGGATACACTTTGAAAAATGGGGAAACGAAGCAACTGTTTATCCATAAGGAAAATAGCCCTATTAGAGAAAACCTTACATTCTCCTAATGGAGGCATATCAATAAAGCTACATAAAGGATTATTATCAATTGCTATGAAACCATAGATCTCGGCTTCATCACCAGATGGTAAAACAGCTTTAGCTCCCGCAGAAAGTTTTATTCCTTCTTGGATTGCATCTTCAAGACTGATTAAAGACGTTTCGATCATTAACTGAAATAATTATGAAAATGTAAATATATAGACTATTTTTAGATTTCAAAAGTTTTCCTCAATAAACAGAACCTCTTTGCATACTTCGATCAAAGCTGGTGCTATTTCATTTCGCTTATCAAAATCAAAGACTGTTTGTTCCAGCATTCCATCCATCATTCCTTTTGTAAAATGTTTTACCATAGAGACATACAACATATATGATGAAATGTCACTACCTTGCATTTCTAGATCTTCAAACATCCCAAAATGATAATGTATGTAAATATACACTACAGGATATTTAAACATACTATATGCAGCCATAGTTTCTAGGGCAACTTGTTGCCCCTCCGTTTTCCATGCGTGCAAGGTTGCAGCCTCGCAATAATAGTTAACCTTTGCATACAAGGATTTAAGATATTCTTTTGACCAGGGACTTCTTCTCCCCATATTTATTCCTTCAGCCATAATATTTTTATATCTCTATTATACGTGTAAATTGGCCCTGAAATTCGACAATTCTTAATGGAGACATCATAGCAAATCTAATGCAAGTCATATTATTGAAAACATTACAAACAACGGGTTCATTAGAGTCGTGCCAACTCATAGAATCGGGAATTCGACCATATTGAACTCTGTCACTTAAAACATCTCCATATTGAGCACCGAAGATGGGCAAGCCGAATCGGCTATTTATATTGACCGGAATATCACCTTGAAGCATAATTCCTATGCATTCATCATTTATAACTTTTGCTATTATCAAAGTCTTGCATAATCCACTATTGATGCAACGACCATCTTGATATTCCTCGAAGTAATTTGCCTCAAAAATGAAGGATTTTTTGTAGATTTGCATTGTATTCTATATGCTTGTGGACCCTATCACAAGCAATTAATTTAATACAAAAAAGCGCAAGGTCTGTACTTGTTGCTCGTTCTACTGTTTGAGGCCTTCGCATTGCCCTGATCCGTTGAACAAGCAACGATGCAGAGGCCTCACGCAAATATGCAAACTGATCCAACACAATACTCTCGTATTATAATTGATCAAGATAATACATATCCACATAAGCATCTACCGTTGCTTCATTCTTGACGGATCAATGAAAGTTGCGAAGTTTCAAACAGTCAAGATGAGCGTAAGTAACGCTTCCTATATGTTTTCGCATCCCACCCCGAAACCCACATCGGGCCTCTGCGGGAGATATGCGTATGCAAATTTAATCATTTCTTCTCAAACTTCTACTATGCTGAGCTATGAACCTTCGATAAACAATACTAAATCACTACATGTCAATAATTTAGAGTGTTGTTAAATTATGCTAAAAAGAATGTTTTGATTTATTAATCAATTAATACACCATCTGGACACCAACTCAATTCCAGCTGATTGATATGTTACAATCTCTACGAGAAGTGGAGAACGTCATTGAGGTATTCACCCCCATAGGGTACAACCATAAAACCATCCTCCAACCCCCACCCACACACAACGAACCTCGCGGTAGCCGTCTCCGCCACAAGCACCGGGAAGCCCCCGATAGTTATCAATACGCAGATAACGTGTAACCGACGGCAAGCGTAAATTGACTTCTTGGAATTTGCTTTAATATGGATATCCCGCAAAAATTTGTGGGTTTCAGAGTTTTATTGTAACTTTGCTTATTACTACTTGAAAAATGGCAGTTATACTGAATATTGATACCACAACATCTGTCTGTTCGGCGGCTCTGACTGCCGAGGGGCAGATCCTTTGCCACGCTGAGGATTTCAACGGGCGTAATCACGCTGCTCTGCTGAGTGGCTTTATCAAGAAATGTTTGGATTTTGCTGCTGAGCGCGAGTTGAAGCTCGACGCTGTGGCGGTGTCAATGGGTCCGGGAAGCTACACGGGGCTGAGAATCGGGCTTAGCGAGGCCAAAGGTCTGGCATTCGCCCTTGATATTCCGCTCATTGGCATAAGCACTCTGCAGCTTATGGCCACTCGTGTGATGTTCTCTACCGATGATGTTGACCCCGACTCAATCCTGGTGCCTATGATCGATGCCCGACGTATGGAGGTGTTCACCGCTGCATACGATTTCGGGCTACAGGCTCTGATGCAGCCGCAACCGCTGATTCTGGATGAAAATTCATATAGCGATTTGCTTGCTACGGGTCGTCCCGTGCTTTTCTTTGGCGATGGAAGCGATAAGGCGCGCAGCGTAATCACCGCCGATAATGCCGTGTTTGTGCCCGATGTCACTCCTTTAGCAGTGGATATGGTGGCTCTGGCTGAGCGCGATTTCGCTCGTCGCAAGTTTATTGACCTGGCCTACTCTACTCCTGAGTATCTCAAGGATTTTCAGGCCACAAAACCCAAATCTCAGTTATGATTTCACCTGAAATGTCGGCCGATATAGCTCGCGCCGTCGAGGTTATGCGTCGCGGTGGTGTGATTTTGTATCCTACGGACACTGTTTGGGGCCTGGGGTGCGACGCGCGCAATGCCGAGGCCGTAGCTCGTATTTTTAAAATAAAGCAGCGCGCCGATGCCAAGGCGCTGATTACCCTTGTGGGAGATATGGCGCAACTCGATCGTATCGTCGACGATATTCCCGAGGTGGCCGAACAGCTCGTGGACGTAAGCGTGGAACCCACCACTGTGATCTATGACCATGGAATTAATGTGGCACCGAATCTTTTGGCCGAGGATGGCTCGATTGGCGTGCGACTCACCCGCGAGGAATTTTCCGCCGCGCTTTGCCGCGCCATGCGCGGCGCCGTGGTATCTACTTCGGCTAATATCTCTGGCGACCCAACTCCTATGTCATTTGCCGACATAAGCCCGGAAATTTTGGATGCGGTGGATTATGTGTGCACCTCGCGGCGCGATGAAGCGCCCGCAGCCAAGGCTTCGTCTATCATCAAGATATCGGCTGGCGGATTGTTTAAAATTATACGTAAATGAAACATCCGCGTGTCATTTTCCTCAGGTTGCTGTATGCGGGGTCTGACCTCCTTATGGCTTTTGCGGCGATGGTTCTTTTTGACATCTACCGCTTTAATCATCTGCCCGAGGGTGATGAGACGCGTCCGCTGTACGATTGGCTTTTCTTCGACTACCACGTGCGCCTGAGCCTTACGGCCATTCCGGTGCTGTACGTGCTGCTGTCAACCCTGCTGGGGTATTATAACGATGTGGAGCACCGCAGCCGTCTCGACGATTTCAAAAATTCTGTAGTCAATAGCTTTATATGCACGTTGGTGGTATTTTTTGCTGCGCTTATCAATAATTACCTGCCGGATCATATAGCCAATTACATTCAGATCATTGTGCTCTGGGGATTGCTGTTTATGTTTCCATATATTGGGCGCACGGCTATCACACTATATCAGCGTCGGCACCTGCGGCGCAGTGGCGGCATTTATTCTGCCGTGATTCTCGGGTCGGCCAAGGCAACTGAAAAGTTGCGCAAACGCCTTACGCCCAAAAATTCCCGTAATATCCCCTCATTCAAGGTACTTGATTGTCTCAACCCTGAGGAGGATCCGGATATTGTGGATAAAATAGCCGGGTTGCATCCTGATGCGGTAATCCTGACCTCGGAAGCCGACGAGGTCAACAACACAATGAAACTGTTTGCTAAATTATACCCGCTGGGATGCAGCATCCATGTGAGCCCGAATATATATTCGATGATTACCTCACGCACCCGCATTACCAATGTGGCCGGCGAACCGCTTATCAACATTTCGGCAGCGAATATGACCCCCGCCACGGCCAACATCAAACGCCTTATGGATGTGGTGCTGTCTGCTGCGGCTCTGATTCTTCTATCGCCCGTTTTTGCTGCGGTGGCTATTGGTGTGAAGCTGGATAGTCGCGGGCCGGTGTTCTATCGCCAGCAGCGGGTGGGCTATCATAAGCGGCTGTTCAACATATACAAATTCCGCTCTATGACCGTGGATGCCGAGGCTCACGGACCGGCACTGAGCAGCGAAAACGATCCGCGAATCACCCGCTTCGGAGCTGTCCTGCGCAAGTATCGTCTGGACGAACTGCCCCAGTTCTGGAATGTGCTCCGTGGCGATATGTCGCTGGTGGGGCCCAGACCCGAACGCCCTTACTTCGTGGAGCAAATCGTTAAGCGCGAGCCGCATTATTCGCTCGTGCACCAGGTGCGTCCGGGGCTCACATCTTGGGGTATGGTAAAATTCGGATATGCTTCATCGGTCGACCAGATGATTGAGCGCGTACCCTTCGACCTCCTCTATATCGAGAATGTTTCTATCGGCATCGACCTCAAAATTATGTTCCATACAGTTAATACTATCATTTCGGGCCAAGGTTTATGACTCAACGATATATTCACTCTTCCAGATTTCATGAATGGTTTCTGCGGCTCGTCACTTGGCGCCAGAAACATATATCGGAACGTAAGTTTCTTATCTTCTTAGCTCTCATAGTGGGCATCGTGGGCGGCCTGGCCGCGCAGCTGCTCAAATTCCTGATTCATCAGATTTCCGGTCTGCTCACCTCGCATATCGACCAACATCAGGGCAATCTGCTGTTTATACTGCTGCCCACCCTTGGTGTGGTGCTCACTGCCCTGTATGTACGGTATGTGGTAAAGGATAACATCAGCCACGGTGTCACTCGGGTGCTTTGGGCGATCTCGCAGAATAAAAGCCGGCTCAAACGCCACAATATGTACACCTCTCTTCTGGCTTCGTCCGTCACTATCGGATTTGGCGGTTCGGTAGGTGCCGAGGGGCCTATTGTTTACACCGGTGCGGCTATCGGTTCTAATATCGGTTCGGCCTTCAGGATGTCGCCCAGGGTGCTTATGATTCTGGTGGGATGTGGTGCCGCGGCCGGCATCGCGGGCATCTTTAAGGCGCCTATTGCCGGTATGCTTTTCACCCTTGAGGTACTGATGCTCGATCTCACCACCGTATCGGTTATGCCACTGCTGATCTCGGCTATCACATCGGCTACTATTGCTTATATATATACCGGATTTTCGTTTGAATTTTTCTTCGTGCAGAGCGAGGATTTCTTTGTCGACCGCATCCCTCTGGTGTGTGTGTTAGGCGTGCTGTGTGGCCTTGCCTCCTTATATTTCACTAAGGTGATGAATATGATGGAGAACTTTTTCGGCCGTTTCAACACCCATCCTTGGGTAAAGACCGCCATCGGTTGCTGCATTCTTTCGGGGCTTGTGTTCCTCCTTCCGCCCCTTTATGGCGAGGGATATGGTTCTATTATGGGTCTGCTTGGCGGCGACGCGCGCTCTATCCTCACCGGCTCGATGTTCTATAACGACGGAAGCAATGTGTGGTTCTTGGTTATATTTATCCTTGCTGTGATTCTGGCCAAGGCTTTTGCGACATCGGCCACTAACGGTGCCGGTGGCGTGGGCGGCACGTTTGCCCCCTCGCTATATGTGGGATGCCTGGTGGGATTTCTGTACGCCTTCGTATTCAATCTGTTAGGTTTTGGTATTACCCTGAGTACCAAAAACTTCGCCTTGATTGGTATGGCCGGGGTGATGGCCGGGGTGATGCACGCTCCGCTTATGGCAATCTTCCTCACGGCCGAGCTCACGGGCGGATACGCTTTGTTCCTCCCTCTGCTTATCGTGTCTACCATTTCTTATGGCACTATCAAGATTTTTATGCCCTACTCTATATATACCATGCGTCTGGCAAAGCAGGGCAAGCTCCTCACGCATCAAAAAGACAAGGCTGTGCTGACCCTCCTGAAAATGGACTCAATTATAGAAACTGAATTCCTCAGTGTCACTCCGGAAATGACGCTTAAAGATATGGTCGACACCATTTCCCGCTCCAATCGCAATCTATTTCCCGTGCTCAACTCGCAGGAAATTCTGCAAGGCGTAGTCCAGCTCGATGATATTCGCAACATTATGTTCCGTCCCGACCTCTATCGCAAAATGAATGTCGCATCTTTTATGACCATACCACCTACAAAAATTATAATTGGTGAGCGTATGGATTCCGTGATGGATAAATTCGACCGCACCGGCGCTTGGAACCTACCAGTGGTAGACGAACAAGGCAAATACTACGGATTCATCTCTAAAAGTAAAATCTTCAACTCCTATCGCCGCGTGCTCCGCCATTATTGCGATGAATAAGAGCCTGCGGAACAAAAAATTCTATCTCTCAATAAACCATTTACCTCCCCGGCGTGTTATAATAGCAAACAAAGACAAATTACTTTTTCATTGCTAGAATTGTGATACTGATTGGTTTATACTGAAAGGCGGAATCGAGAGACTCCGCCTTTCGGTGTTTTTATACCTATCGGGCAAATATGAACAAATTTTCCTACTTGATTGTCTATATTTTATCTCTTTACTTAACCTATCTGATTTAAAATGAAAAAATCTATCCTAATTTTCTCGATTCTGACTATCGCGCTATCCGCTCACGCTATCGGTGGATTACGCAACTCAAACAAAAAGGGATATGTGACACCCGAACAAGTTCACGTTACCATTTCGCCCGCCACGCAACAAAAGGCCGACGATATTTATGAATCGGTGCGCAAGGATTATGCTCAGGGCAAACTCACGGCCGATGGCGTGGTCGATAAGGCTATGTATCACAAGACATGGAGCCCCCAACTGGCCGCACGCTGCCTGCAACTCGTTGCTGATAAAAACAATCGGGCCAAGGCCGAACTCGGCTACCTATATACCTTTCACAAAACAGCATATATGTTTCCCAATAAGGATGCCGAGGGGCTGAGCCTTATGGAAGCCGCCGCCAATGCCGGATATAAAAAGGCAAACGACTATCTGGGCATATACTACAACAACAAGAAAGATTATAACCGCTCGTGGAAATACTTCAAAGCCGCCACCCCCGATAACATTCCGTTCGCCTTGACGGTAATGGGTGAGATGTATGAGAAGGGGCGTGGTGTCAAAAAAGACCTGCATCAGGCGCGCGAATATTTCCGACGCGCGGCCATACTCGGCGACCCTAACGGTGCCTCAAAATATGGTATGGCTCTGCAACGCCAGTGGTATGGCGATGTGAATATGCCCGATGCCTTTTTCTGGACGTATATCGCCGGCGACTTGGGCAACGATGCCGCACGTTCCAATCTGCAACTGCCCCTGCGTGGCGAGCGTTTCGGCGACGACCAAAACACCGCTTTCATTCGCAATTCTTTCGCACTGGCCGATGGCTTCAACGACCAGGTGGGACATCCCCTCACAGACGAACCCATATATCAACAGGGCTACAAACCCGGTGTGATAGCCCGCGGAGTGGCTGCCGAAAAGGGCGATGTATGGTCGCTGTTCTACCTGGGCAGTATGAGCTATAACGACGAATTTCTGAATCATTCCGGCGACTTCATCCGTCAGTGCTACGAACCCCTGATCGCTTCCGGTGGCAAGCAGCTCCCCGATGATGCTATGGCCCTGGTTTACGAACGTATGTCCGACCTCTACAGCAAGGGCGACGGGGTGAAAGCCGACCCCGCCCGAGCCGCCGAATACGCCCGCAAAGCCGCCGATTTGGGCAGCCTGAAAGCCTATAAGATTATTGAGAAAATTCCCGACTAAAAATCTATTCTGAAAATTGCAGTCCGGCTTTGGTATAAGAAAGCCGGACTCCAATTTTCTGGCCAAAATCATTTAACAAAAATGCGGCCGTTTGGATGTTTTTTTGTAACTTTGCATTATGACCGGAACAGTAATAAGAAATACAGGCTCGCATTATGTGGTGGTCACTGATGAGCCTACTCCTCAGGAGATTAATTGCAAGATCAAGGGCAATTTCCGAATCAAGGGTATCCGCACCACCAACCCCGTGGCCGTGGGCGACCATGTCACTATCGGACCGCAGGGACCCGACGGCGTGGCGTTCATCACGGCTATATCTCCGCGGCGCAATTACATTATTCGTAAGGCGTCTAATCTATCTAAGGAAAGCCATATTATTGCCGCAAATATTGATTGCGCGATGTTGGTGGCTACTTTGGCTCATCCCACTACTTCCACCACTTTTATCGACCGTTTTTTAGCCACGGCCACGGCATACAATGTTCCGTCACTGCTGGTAATCAATAAAATAGACCTCCTCACCGACGACGAAGATCGCGAACTGCTTGACGCAGTAACCTACCTATACCGCAGCATCGGCTACCATGTGATGACCGTATCGGCCAAGACCGGCGAAGGCGTGGACGAGCTCCGCGAATTTCTATCCGGAAAAATCACTTTGCTGTCCGGTAATTCAGGCGTTGGCAAATCCACCTTGATCAACGATATTATACCCGGGCTGAATCTCAAGACATCCGAAATTTCCACCGCCCACGACACCGGTATGCACACCACCACGTTCAGCGAACTTTTCCCCCTGCCCGGCGATTCCGGCGGAGCTATTATCGATACTCCGGGTGTGCGCGGTTTTGGCACTCTTGAATTTGATAAATATGAGGTGGCGCATTATTTCCCGGATCTGTTTGAGGAAAGCAAAAATTGCCGGTTCGGTAATTGCACCCACACCCACGAACCCGGCTGCGCCGTGCTCCAGGCATTGGACGAGGGACGCATAGCTCAGTCGCGCTACACCTCCTATCTCTCGATTCTGGAAGATGCAAACGAAGAAAAATATCGAAAAGGATACTAAGCCCCGCGCGTGGTGGTTCAACCCGCAGAACGACCTCGCTTTGGCCGCCTCCACCCCCTACTATACTGCACCCAAGGGTGCTATGGCGCTCGCCCGCGCCGGCGAATTGCTGCCGATTTTTCTATCTGACCCCAAGGATTGCATAATCACCGGTGGCGTTAACGCCCGCTGGCTCGCTGACCTCAGCTCAAAGCTTAATCTGAATATAAATCTATGGAATCGCGACACTCGCAGCTTTCGCCCTACTCCTTGGGGATGGTCGGCTGCGGCTGTTTCGCATTTCATTCAGCTCGGTTTTGATGCATCAGATTGTCCCGACGCTGAAAAAATTAATTATTGGCGTGAGCTTTCAGGGCGGCGAACTGTGGAATTGCTCGACAAGCTCATATTCCCGGATAGCTACCGCAGCCGCGTAGTTTCGCAGCCTGATGCAATTATCGAAGTGTTGGGCAGCTATGGCAGCGTGGCCCTCAAAATTCCATGGTCGTGCTCGGGGCGCGGTGTGTTTTTCTATGATAACGCCCACCGCGAGGCTGCCGTCAAAAAGGCCTCCGAGATTATCAGCACGTATGGATATGCCACGGTGGAACCCCGGTTGGAGCGCCCCACCGAATTTGGATTACTTTTTGATCATACCCCCGGCAGCACAGACTTCCGCGGTATTTCGCGCACTCTCACCTCCCATAATGGCAAATATCTCGGGAGTATAGTAGCTCCATCCGATGAGCATATTAATGCGATCGACACAGCCATTGGCACACCCGGATTCTGCGGCTCGCTGATAGAACGAACCACCAAGGCTGTTGAGACTGTGCTTGGCAATAAATACTACGGACCGATAGGACTCGATTTTCTAATCTCGCAGGGTGACGCCTACCTCGCCGAACACAACTTGCGCTTTACCATGGGCTTTGTAGCCGACGGGGTTCATAAACTTACCGGCAGCCAAGGCATCCTCACTGTACACCAATCAAACATCCCGGCTGCCCAGGATGCGATTGTCCTGACCCAGCCGGGATGTGATATGAGATTTGAATTCAGAGCCGATCAATAGTGTCGATTTCAAGACGTGTAGCCCCGGCATCCGTTCCCGATAGGTAAGCTACCAAATCATTGGCGTGCAGGATTCCATGCTCCACTATGTGACGGAAGGCGTCTGCCGGACGGCTATTGTCGCGCACCGATTCTTCGGGATAATAATACGTCATCACCCCATAACTTAAAGCCAACCAGCGTTGTACCTCGCGATTGTAACATATCGCGATGGTAGGATTAGAGCCGCGGAACGATGCTATAAATCGAGCCGTTAGGCCGTGGTAAGTGTCGGTGAGAATGGCTTTGGTGCCCACGCGCTGCTCCGAGATCACGGCCTGACGCGACAGGAAAGACGTTATCTTATCATCGTGCATCAGAGGCACCTCAGTCTTAGACATCTGCGAATTTTCGACCTCGGCGGCCACGCTACTCATTATCCTCACGGCCTCGACGGGGTATTTGCCGTATGCCGTCTCACCCGAAAGCATCATGGCATCGGCGCGCTGAAACACAGCCCCGGCCACATCGCTCACTTCGGCGCGCGTGGGGCGCGGGTGCTCAATCATCGAATGCAGCATCTGCGTGGCTACAATCACCGGTTTATGCGCGGCTATACATTTATTTATCATCATCAGCTGAATACCGGGGATGCGCTCGGCGGCCACCTCGATACCCAGGTCGCCGCGGGCTATCATTATGCCATAACTGGCACTGAGGATTTCGTCGAAATTATCAACGCCTTCCTGATTTTCAATTTTTGAAATGATTTTGATGGAACTGCCGCACGAATCCAAGATTTCCTGAACCTGGCGCACATCGTCGGCCGAACGCACAAACGAATGGGCAATGAAATCTACACCCAAATCCACAGCGTAGCCGATATTGCGCCGGTCGCGCTCGGTGACGGCCGGAAGAGCAATTGACACGCCGGGGACGTTCACACTCTTGCGCGAACCGAGCTTTCCGCCATTCTCCACGCGGGCAATAATGCGCGGCCCCTCGACCGACGTAATGGTAAAACCAAGCTCACCGTCGTCGATCAGGAAACGGTCGCCAGGCTTAACATCCTCGGCTATGAGGGGATAATTCAGGCAAATGGTATCCTGGGTAGTGACACCTTCCGGATCACCTACAAATTTCACCATCTTACCCACCGAGAATGTTATGGGCATATCACCAGCAGTGCGCGTGGTGCGAATTTCGGGCCCCTTGGTGTCCATCATCACAGCCAGCGATGCGTCGGCCGCGCGGGTATTATCCACTATCTTGCGAAAGCCATCGTAATCCAGGTGTGCCGAATTCATGCGCACCACATTTATTCCGGCCTCGGCGAGCTCACGGATAAATTCTACATCACAACGTTTGTCTGACACGGTGGCCACAATCTTTGTATATTTCTTCATAAGTCAAATTCGTTTTATATTTTAACAATTACGGGATACTTATGGTTTTCATAAACACGCAGAACGCTCCGCGAATCATACATTCGCGGAGCGCACTTGCGTTAGATTTAGAATCAGAATGCAGCCAGGGCTACATCAGTGAGCCATATCCACAACGGACAGAAGCCAATAAACAGGATAATACTGAGCGTGAGCGACGATGTACCTGTGGCAACGTAAGTATTATATTCGTCAGCAATAATGATACCGGAGAAGGCAGGGGGCAGAGCGGCGGCCACTACCAGCATCTTGAGGTTGAACGGATCCATGTGGAAGAGCAGACCCAGAATGAGCACCACTGCGGGCATCATCACCATTTTCAGGATAGAACCGAGCACAGCCTGCCAGTTGATCGAAATCTTGATAGCCGAAAGGGTAATACCGGCCGAGAATACTGCCAACGAAGCATTAGCTTTGGCGATGAGGTCGAACGACGGGCTCAGATAAGCCGGCCATTTCAGGCCACAGAGCACCAGAATCACGGCGAGGATAGGAGCCCAGGCTACAGGTTGTTCCAAAGCGTGAAGCACAGGCTTCCACGCGCTTTCTTTCTTCTTGGTGGGGTCTGTCTTAGCCAATGAAGCATTCATCAGCGAGAGACCTACAGGAATACCGACGGCATTCACCACGATACCTACGATAGCCACTACCAGAGCCACTGCGGGAGTGGTGCCGAAGATAGGTTCGAGCACCGCGAATCCCAGGAAGCCGATTGTGGGCGAACCACTGATCAAGGCCGATACGGCGGCATCAGCACCGGTATTCTTCTTAAAACAATATTTGAAGATAAAGTAGACTATCATAAAGCACCCCATGATGCCGATAAGCGACACAAGCGTGAGCTTTATATCCTTGGCGAGGTCTTCACGGCTCGCCTGCACGATGGATACAAACAGGGCTGCAGGCAGGGCGTAGTCGAGCACTACTTTATTGAACTTCTTTGCATCATCTCCACTGAAAATGCCTTTCTTACCGGAGATGAAGCCTGCGAGCATCACCACAATAATCGGGACAATCGCATACAATATTATATGTTCCATATATACGATTTTAAAGGGTGATTAAACTGTGATCTGCTGCAGCGGGGTGGGATTAAGATAACCGATGTGTCCTGATTCCTTACCGGAGTCGGCTGCAAGCTGCACATCTATGATCGACGGACGACCCGATGCGATCGATTTGGTGAGGGCGTCGGTGAGTTCGGCCTGAGTGGTCACATAGTAGCTGTCGGCACCGAAGGCTTCACCGAGTTTGTCGTAACGGGCGTGAATATCCAGTGTCGTAGGAGCGGGATCGGTGGTCTTATCCATCGGTTCGCCTACGCCGTTATAGATACCGCCGTTATTGAAGATAACCACGGTGCAGGGGAGTTTGAAACGGCAGGCTGTCGAGAAGTCCATGCCTGAGAAACCGAAAGCGGAGTCGCCTTCGATGGCCACAACCTTTTTGCCGGTAGCAACGGCTGCGCCCACCATAGAGCCCATGCCCATGCCCATAATTGCCCAGGTAGCACAGTCGACACGATGGCGCGGCAGAGTCATATCAATGGTATCACGGGTATCATCGAGGGTATTGGCACCTTCGTTCACCAGGATAACATCGGGATTCTGAGCCAGTACGGGCTTGATGGCAGCCAGTGCGCTCCAGTGCGTCATAGGCTGAGCCGAAGCTGCGTCGGCAAGACGTTGTGCAAACTTTTCATTCTTGTTCTTGCTTTCAGCCTGCAGCGAGGGTACCCACTGGGGATCGAAAGCGGTGGTAACGCCTTCCATCTTTGCAAGGATGGCGTCGAGGCTCAGACCCATATCGCCCACTACAGGAGCGGCGATAGGCACATTGCGGTCTATTTCCTGCGGTTCGACATCAAGCTGGATAAACTTGATATTGGGATTCCACTTGCCACGACCGAAGCTCAGCATCCAGTTGAGGCGTGCGCCAATCACCATCACCACATCAGATTGTTCCATAATGGTAGAACGGCACGACAGCGCGCTCAGCGGACCATTGTCGGGCATCAGGCCCTTGGCCATAGACATAGCCAGATAGGGAATGTTATACTTCTCTACCAGGGCCTTGATCTTATCGTCAACCTGAGCGTAAGCTGCGCCTTTACCAAGCAGGATGGCAGGACGTTTGGCCTTGGAGAGGATTTCCACGGCGCGATCGACCGATGCTTCATTGGGAGCGACCTCCGAATAAATGTCAACGGGCTGGTAGAAGAGTTTTTCGGCATCTTCGCGGTTCATCACCTGACCGAGGGCGGGCGTAGTCATATCAATATATACACCGCCTGGGCGACCCGATACGGCAGCACGATATGCACGGGCCACTGCCGAGGGAATATCTTCGGCTTTGCTGCAGCGGAATGCAGCCTTAACCAGAGGTTTAGCCGTATTATATTGATCCAGCTGCTCGTAAGTGCCCATATTCATATCCACCATAGTGGGATCTGTTGCACCTGAGATCTGAATCATCGGGTAACAGTTGACAGTAGCGTTGGCCGTGGCGGTAAGACCGTTCATAAAGCCGAGCGACGACACTGTCATCAGCACACCGGGAGTCTTTGTGAGGTAACCCTCGGTAGCGGCAGCCATACCGGCCTGCTGCTCGTGACGGAAACCTACGAAGCGTATGCCCTGCCCCTGGATTTCGTAAGCGGCCTCAGTGATAGGAATACCCACCAGACCATATACATTCTGAATACCGATTTCCTTAAGGGCACGTGCCAGGATATACATACCGGTAACCTGTTCGGGGAAGTGAGGCGCAGCCGGGGTGGTATTTGTGCTTGTGTTAGTTGTAGCCATAGTTTTGAGGAGTTTTAAGTAAATAAGCCTGATCACGTTCAGGCTTATTTACATGAATGCGTTTTATGTCAGTTAGTTGAATTACGTATTATTACATCTTGCCGTCGACGGGCGCGGTGGTGCCGTTGGCTGCAAATTGCTTGATCTGATCGTCGGTGTAGCCGTATGCTTTAAGCACCTCGTCGGTATTACCACCGAGGGTAGGACAAGGACCGTATGTAGGCTGGAAGTTGCTCATGGTGAAGGGGCAACCGACAGTTACAAATTCGCCGATTTCGCCACCCTGATTGATGCGTACCAGAGTATTGCCGTCATAGAGGCTTTCGTCTGACATTATTTCCTTGGTTGACAGTACGGGACCTACAGGCACACCATATTTGCCAAGGAGTTCGGTGACTTCAAATTTGGTTTTATCGGCAGTCCATGCACCGATACGCTGGTAGATTTCCTGTTTGTGACGATCGCGTGCGTCGGCGGTGTTGAAGTCGGGGTTGGTGAGCCAGTCTTCAAAGCCCATAGCCTGACAAGCGAGTTCGAAGTCTTTGGCGCCACGCTGCAGGATGATGTAGACATAGTTGTTGGCATCCACTTCAGAATCCATATTACCGGCGGGTTTACATTTGTAGGTCCAGCCAAGCACGCCACCGCCCTCGATGTTACCGGAACGAGGCACACAATCGCCGAATTTACCGTTAGGATACTGCGGGAACTGAGTCAGATAACCGATCTTATCCAGTGTGAGCTGGTCACGGGTCTTGATACGGCAGAGGTTGAGGCAGGCATTGTGCATCGACTGATAGACGTAGCAACCCTCGCCTGTGATGTGGCGCTGCTGCAATGCTGCGAGCAGGCCGATAAGCAGGTGCATGCCGGTGTTCGAGTCGCCCAGAGCGGCGCCGCTCTGTGTGGGGATGTTGTATTCGCCGTCATACCAGCCGGTGGTCGAGGCAGCGGCGGCAGTTACCTGTGCGATAGGTTCGTAAGCCTTGAGGTTTGCGTATTTTGACGAGAGGGGGAAACCCTTGATTGTACCGTAGATACATTTGGGGTTGAGTTTGTGAACTTCTTCCCAACTGAAACCAAGCTTGTCCATAGCACCCGGGTGGAGGTTTTCCACAAAGATGTCGGCAGTTTTAAGCAGTTCGGTCAGAATCTGCTTGCCGTCGGGTGTTGCGGCATCAAGTGTGAGCGACTTTTTGTCAGAGTTGAGCTGGAGGTAATAGTATGAGGGGAGATCAGGGTTAAACTGAAGTTCTTTACGAGTGGCATCGCCTACGCCGGGACGTTCAATTTTGATAACGTCGGCACCGAGCCACGCGAGCATTTGGGTACACGAAGGACCCGATTGTACTTCGGTGAAGTCAATCACCTTGATACCTTGAAGAGGAGCTGTGTTCATTTCAGTAGGAATTTTAATTAAGTAAATTACAGGTTAGTTTTGCTAATATAACTATTTTTCAACACAAAAGGTTCATTTAGAATTCTTTTTTTTAGTCACAGCAATCGAACCTATATATATAAAGACGTGTTTAAAAATTGGCATAACACCCCACACCCATACTGGGGTGTTAGCAAATTTTCTATTTAATATTCATCCTACAATTAATGATATGAACTTTTCCCGATTCAAAGGAATAAAAGATGACCTGAAAGGATACTTCGATCTATCCACCGACCTGATTCCGCAGGCCGAGGCCGAACAAGCCATTCGCGAGGGTGTGTCCTTTCGCGGCACCAATATCATTGTGCTTATTATTGCCATATTCATTGCCTCACTGGGACTGAACACCAATTCCACGGCCGTGATAATCGGTGCCATGCTGATATCGCCTTTGATGGGCCCGATTATCGGAATCGGTTTGGCCGTCGGGGGCCAGGATTTCGAGCTTATGAAACGCTCGTTCCGCAATCTGATGGCAGCGGCATTTTTCAGCATCGTCACTTCATGCATCTACTTTATGATCTCGCCTGTAAACGAGGGACACAGCGAGCTGCTGGCCCGCACATCGCCCACTATATATGATGTTTTCATCGGATTTTTCGGCGGTGCGGCCGGTATCCTGGCCATCGGCAGCAAGGTAAAGGGCAATGTG
Source organism: uncultured Bacteroides sp. (assembly GCA_964531245.1). Lineage (GTDB taxonomy): Bacteria > Bacteroidota > Bacteroidia > Bacteroidales > Muribaculaceae > CAG-873. The sequence continues at coordinate 52,026 of CAZHDH010000002.1, forward strand.
ATTCCCGGTGTGGCCATCGCGACCGCCCTGATGCCCCCGCTATGCACCGCGGGTTATGGATTGGCCACTTTTCAGATGACATATTTTTTCGGTGCTCTATATCTTTTCTTTATTAATTCGGTATTCATTGCCTGTGCTACCACAGTGGGCGTACGTCTTATGAAATATAGGGTCAAGGATTTTTCGAACCCCGGACGTGCACGTCGTGTGCGCAATATAATCACCGCCATAGCCATACTTACCATGATACCGGCGTGCTACCTCACATGGCGCATGTATCAGCAATCGGCTTTCAATACCAATTGCGCGCGGTTTGTGGAACAGCAATTCAATTTCGAGGGCACTCAGGTGCTACAATCGTCGGCCGTGATGAAAGGTCGCGACAAGACCCTTACCGTTAGTCTTGTGGGGCGCGCATTGCCCCAGGATTCGCTCTTGCTCGCACTCACCGACCGTCTGCCCGAATATAATCTTGCCGGTACACGGCTGAAAATAATCCAGGGCGACAGATCGGCAAATATTTTCGATCCCACTCAAGCCACGTCGTCTATGCTGCGCGATATGTATCAGGTGACACAAAACACCATCAACCAACAGCGCGAGACCATCGACTCGCTACGTGCCCTCAATGCCGACATCTGCCGCAACGACACCATAAGCGCCACCATCTCGCCGGAGATCAAGGTTCTTTTCCCCGAAGTGGCCGACATTGCTATTACCCGTGCGATCACGAGCGATGTAAACACTGCCAGGCTCGATACTCTTAATGTGGCTCTGGTTCATTATTCCCGTCAGATGACAAAAAGCCAGAGCACGAAATTTAAAGAATACCTTGAAGCGCGCCTTTCCCTACGTTCCATAGAGATAGTGGCAACGAATTAGCACGGGGAGCGACGCCGTATGGTGTGCCCCGGCGAGCTATTTTCCGGGCAACGACGCTTAAAGTTATTTCTTCGTGCGATACTGGAAACCTCGCGAGGTGAGTTCAAGGTGCACGGCCGATGACATTTCGCTCCAGAAATGGTCGGCATCGCGATGGCGCAAGGGGCGTCCGCCGTGGGGTGTCGGTTCTTGCCAATATGCAAATATATCATCTATAACGTGTTTCAGCGCCTCCGGCTCTATTTCATAACGACGCGAATAGCCAGGTGCGCTTTCCTCCATAAACTGCTGAAGGTAAGCGACCTCATTAGGGTCAGCCTGAGGCTTTTCTGCGGGCTGACCCGGCGTGATGCCCTGCTGCTCCATAAGGTCGAGAATTATACCAAGGTAAGGCATCAGATTTTCGGGGATTTCTGTTCCGGCGTTGATGTAAGCGATCAGAGCGGCATACAGACGGCCGCGCATACGTTCCGAGAAACGTTCGATGTGGCGTACCCACATTTCGTCGAGTGTGATATTCATAATGTATTTTTGTGAATTATTAATTTCTATGCAAAATTACAACGAACGGCGCCCCGGCGCGCCACACTACAGTTACAACACGTCAAAATGTGCAAAAAACCAACCTCACCGGACATTTGTTTCTCAAAAGTTTCTACTTTTTTTGATTTTAGATATTTTATACTTATCTTTGCGAGAGAATATTATCACTGACACTTAAACCTTAAATCCATTAATAACTTTTCTATGAAAAAACTTCTGCTTTTCCTACTGTCACTAATGGCCTTAGCACCCCTCCACGCGCAGGAACAGACAGCCGACGTGCATACGTCGGATGCTGCTATAGTCAAAGCTCCTGCGGCTTCAGAGAAGCCTCTGCTGGTTGAGGATGGAAAACTCTGGAAAGTGCGAGCACAAAACTGCACGGTAACATCGTCCTACGGATTCATTGATTACAATCAATGGTTTGATGGCACTAAAGTTATTGATGGTAAAACTTACAATGTACTTAAGGCTCAAATAACATTTCCTGAACTTTCGGAGGTGTATGAAATAGCTTATATGCGTGAAGATCAGGGTAAAGTGTATTCTGTTTCAAATCCTGAAATTGCCGGCATTGTAAAATGGAATTTATATTGCAACAGCTACCTCTTTAATACTGAGGAAGCTATGGTATATGATTTCAACCTCACACCGGGCGAGTCATATTACTGGTTCGACCCCGCAAAGAATGATAAGATTCTTGATAAAATTGCAGCGGAGTTTCCTTTGAATGAATCAGAGATGGTTTTCTTGAGAAACCCGTTTGAGGTTACCGACCTAAAAACTATAAATCAATTTAAATACCCGATACGTGAACAATATATAAAAGGTGAATCTAAGACCGGAAACTCATTTACAACCGTATTCTACGACCGCGTTGGTTCAATTCAAGCCAATCTACCATTCCCGTGCTTGAAATATAGTTTTGACTGCCCCTCCACTTGGGATATCGAAGTATTTGACCCCGATGGCTCGATGATTTTCTCGACCAAGGAGCTTAATGGCGTGGAATCGACATCCATATCGGTAGAGGGTGCATTGGGTTATGAGGTAACCGACTCTGAAATTATTGTAAACGGCATAACGGGAAAAGCAACCGTGGTGCTGTTGACACCTGCCGGAAAAATCGTAAAAACAGCACATATACGCGACGGCGAGACGGTGGATTTATCAGACATGACACACGGCGTGTATATCCTCCATATCATCGACGATGCTTCAAGAATATCGGATAAAGTAGCTTTATAATCACAAAATCATACCAGGTGCTGTGCCAAAATTGGTGCAGCACTTTTTTTGTGCTTGCTATGCACCTCTTGCAAGATTCAGATAAATAACGTAACTTTGCATTGCAAAACCGCGGGAATTATCCCACGGTGGGGAGATTACATCACCTCGGCAATTCGCCCTACGGCTTCGGCTGCAGGGGGAAAGTGATGGAACGGCTCTTCTTCCCTAACCCACCTCTTATGGTGTCGTTTAAATTAAATACTTTGCATCCCGTTTGCAATATTTGATCTAACCATTTGAGTTATTGACGAATATGCAAACCCAAGGTGTATCCACTCCTGTACTACCCATTGGCAAGTTGATAGAGACAGAACTCCGTCGACAAGGTAAATCTGTAACCTGGTTCAGCCAGCAGCTCCACTGCGCACGTCGAAACGTATATTCGATTTTCGACCGCGACAACATCGATACCACTCTGCTTATGCGCATTTCACGCATTTTGGACTTCGATTTCTTTTCGGCTTTCTCCTATCAGTTGCAATTAGCTGATATTAAGCATTTTACCCCCCCCGCAAAACTCAAATCGATGATTTATTGCATTACAGGCAAAATTTGAATGCAAGGCATTAAGTGTGATATTTTTTATCACACTGTGTGAAATTATAATTCACAGTATTAAAATCATCGTTCGGCTCTTTCTTTTTAAATTTGCAGAAACATTATTACTGTTTCTACAAGTGATAATCATACATACTAATACTATAAAATCATGGCAAAAAAATCAGCAATCTCCGGTGAATACATCATCACTGTAGAAGACTCCAACGCGGGTCGCGTGTGCAAAATCGCAGAAAACGTAAAGGGCGCTATGCGCGAATGTGCCGAAAAGAATGGTATGGAATATGACCCCAACTGGACCACCCGCCAGTTTGGCGCCAAACTTATCAAACAATTTGGCGAAGGCAATCTGGCCGAGGTAGGCGAGTTCACCATCACAAAGCGCGAATCAGGCTCTTTCGAAATATATCAGGTGTTCGAAAATACAAAAGCAGCCCTGCGCGAAATCTCTGAAAAAATCGGTTTCGAATACGATCCGAAATGGAACACCCAGAATTTTGCTTCAAAACTCGTTGACTTCATCAACTCCCACAAATAATCTTACCCTAACGGGATTATATCAGGCAACAATACGATTTGCATGACGCTAATCCAACAGCTATCATCCCATATCATCGCATTCATTGAACGTCAGCAGGAGCTGATGTTCAATGAACGCGATTTCCAGATGCAGCTGGCCGTGGCTTTGCGCGAGTCGGGCGAGTATGACGATGTGGAGGTAGAGTATTTTATTCCTAATTCCGCAGCCACATCGCGAGGATATGAATGGGATAGCGATCTGCGCCTCGACATCGTGGTGCAGCGTGGCGGAAAATTCGCCGTGGTGGAACTCAAATATCCCACCCGCAGAATAGTTACAACCATCACGCGCTTCAACGCCATGCTCTCAGGGGTAGAGATAGTTAAGAATCACGGGGCCCAAGATATTGTGAGCTACAATTTTTGGAAAGACGTGCGACGTATCGAAATAATCAAATCGCTGTTTCCCGAAAGTGTCGAGGGCGGAATAGCCGTGATGCTTACTAACGACGCATACTATACCCGCGGCCCCCGGAAAGGCTCGATATGCGACGCCTTCTCCACCGCAGACGGTCGCTCCGATATTCATGGCCTTATGGATTGGACGCGTCATACGAACACCTCGAAAGGATTGCCTCCGTTCTATCTGGACGGAACGTATTCGTTGAAGTGGAGAAATACAGAAATTGAGAACAACCAATTCTATTATTCATTAATTGAAATAAAATAACAATGGCAGTAAAGACTACCGCTTCCGGCAAGATGGACAAGCGCACCAAGGAGTACAAGGAACTCAAGGAACGCCTTGCCAAAGCACGTGCCGCTAAAGCTAAAAGCACCGCTAAAAAGACCACTACCACCACTCTGAAACGCACCGCTTCAGGCAAGGTGGACAAACGCACTAAGGAGGGCAAGGAGATTGCCGCCCGTATGGCCAAGGCCCGTAAAGCAAAAAATTCTCTCGCTAACCGTCTCAAACGCCTCTTCCGTTAATCACTATGAAAACACCTACCGTTACCATTGGCTCTATCATTGCCGCCATTATCTGGGCCGACGGCGAAATTTCTGAGGTGGAACTCACCACGATCTCTGAAATTGCAGAAGCTCTCGAAATTCCTGAAAAGGAACTGAATATGAACATTACCGCCGCCCTGGTGGAACTCAAAAAAATGGACGAAGCAAAGGCTACCGACTTTGCCGTGAAACACGCCGCTAAAGTGGCCGACGAGGAAACAGGCGAAGTGTTCCAGGCTCTGCTTCAGATAGCTCTATGCGACAACGTGCTCACCTATGGCGAAGTACACAACCTGCTCGCCCTGGCCGAAGCACTGGACATTGATCAGGATGCCGCCGTGCTCATGCTCTGCGACCTGGTGAAGTCTGAACCCGAACTCGAGGTATCTTTCGCTCCCGACGACGAGGAATAATTACCATATCACATAAATAACTAATGGGCAGTGTCTTAGATACAATTAAACAGCTATGCTATAATCAACGGTTATCTGCTTGATTATGTGTATGAAAATGATGGATGCGGTTACCCCGACAGTATAAAAAAGAACGCCCATATTTATGTGAAAAAGTCGTAGTATCTTAATAAAATTATAGTACAAAAATGGCAAGCAAGATAAAAGTATACGGCAAGGCGCAGAATCGCACCGCCTTAGGTGTCGCCCATGCTTATGTGGTGATAAATCCGCAGGCTACCTTGGAGGATCTGCGCAAGGCCTTCCCTAACAGTCTCTGTCCCGATAAGGGCGTGGCCGAAAACTTCCTGCCCGTGGAAGAGGCCGAGAAGTTTAATGAAAAGATGGGCCTATATTTCACCAAGCCTGATGAGGTAATCGAACTTCAGGACGGCTCTAAGGTGGCTCTATGCCAGGTATGGTCCAAGCCTTCGTTTGACCGGATGGTAGAGCAGGGTAAGCTCTACGACATCGAAGTGGCTGAGTTTGAGAAGACCATGAAAGGTGAGAAAGGCGGCTACCGCCTCGAATATCTCAACGGCTATGTTCCCCCGGTGCCAGTGGTTGTAGAGAAGAAAAAGAGCAAGGTATGGCTCTGGATTTTGCTGCTCCTTCTCATTGCAGCCGGTGTGATAGCCTATCTTCTCACACGCCAGCCCAAAGTAGTGGAGGTTGAGAAAATCGTAGAGATAGAGAAAGAAGTGGTGGTGCGCGACACCGTGGTAAATGAAGTTATCGTGCGCGACACCATCTTTGTGCAGCAGGTAGAGGAGATTGAAAAGAACTTCAACGCCGCACAATTCGCCAAAGGCAAAGCTGACCTCACCGACGACTCCAAGATAGCTCTTCACGACCTTGCCAAGGTGATGAAACAGAACCCCGAGCTGCGTCTGCGCATCGAGGGTCACACTTCGGTCGAAGGTGATGCCGCCGTCAATCAGAAGCTCTCTGAGGCCCGCGCACAGGCTGCCGTAGAGTTCCTCGTCAACAAAGAGGGCATCGATGCCTCGCGCCTCGAGGCTGTGGGCAAAGGCAGCTCCGAGCTCAAAGACCCTGAGAACCCGACCTCCGATGTGAACCGTCGCACCGAATTCGAAATCCTCTAACCCACCATCCTCCCACACACAAATGGCCGTTAAGAAAACCACCACAACCAAGACTGCGACAAAACCTGTGGCAAAAAACGCAGCAAAATCAGCATCCAAGACGCCTGCTAAGGCTGCTCCCAAAGCTGCAGCCAAGCCCGCGGCTAAACCTGCCGCTAAACCGATTGCAACTGAAATGACTGTGCCGGGAAATAAGAAACTGGATACCCTGCGTAAGGAATTTAACAAGAAATTTCCTTACCTGCGTCTGGGAATCTATTACAGCTATGCTCGCGATGCCGTGAAAAAGGGTGAGACAATCACTCCTATCCCCGGAGATAAAACCATTTCGTCGGTGCGTCGCGCCGATAGCGGAGGCACTATCTCTATCTCAGGCAACAAGAAAATCAAATCGTTGGAAAAAGAATTTGACACCGTATTTGGCCTCTATTGCCAAGTGTGCTACACCTCCGGTGAAGGCAAACGTTATTATACCTCCGGTTCTGACGACGAAAAGACCCTGAGTGCATTTAATAAAGAATGTGAAAAGAACGGTTGTAAAAAAGGCGAATGGAAATAAGAACTTTCATTAAATCAATCGCATTGGCCGGTGTGTTATGCACCGGCATTTGCAGTTGCACCAATAATGCAGAGCTGCGCCGGGAACGTTCGTATTATTCCGAGGTGAAGTCGGTAAATAAGCTCGTGCTTGCACAAATGACCATATCGAAAATGGCCACCATCGACGATATTGACCTAAGCAAAGCCGAGGGTATGAAGCAGATGGCCGCCGGCATGCTCGATGCCATGAAGTTAGGCAAGCGCAGGGCCGCTTACTCTTACGACACATATCTGCGGGCTTACGTTAACTTGAGCGAACTCACACCCGACGATGTACAAGTGGATGATGCCACACGCACTATCACCCTCACCCTGCCTCCGGTGCACACCGAGTTTGCCGGACGCGATATGGAAATTCGCGAGGATCACTACCGTGTATCCGGCCTTAGATCTGAAATTGACGCGCAGGAACGCGCCGAAATCAAGGAAATGATGAACAAATCGCTCATCGACGAGGTGGAAAACAAAGCTCAATTCCGTGAGACTCTGACCGCTGAAGCCCGCATCAAAGCTGAAAATTATTTCAAGGCTATGCTGGGCAACGATGGTTATAACGTTATCGTAAAGTTCAAGTGATATGAAGTTTATCTATTCTCTTATTATACTTCTCGCACTCGCCGCCGCCGGTTTTATCGGCTACAAATGGTATACCGCTCCCGAAGCCGAACGTGTCACCGTAGAAGCAGCCAAAATTACAGATGTGGCTCCTATGCTCCGCCTTTGCACAGTGGAGATTTACGATGATGTGCCGGTAAAAGGCACTGTCGACACACGACACTTTTTTGCAAAATCGGCGGTTAAGGGCAGCATCTCTTTCGACCTCGAAAATATTGACTACTGCGAAGGCTCCGACACAATCTCGATTACACTTCCGAAAGAAATTGTAGAGGTGTATGAATCCACCGAACCCGGAGCCTACAAAGTAATCGACACCTGGAACGACAGCTTCTTCGGGTCGTCAAACTTCACCACCGCCGAGGAAAACAAAATAAAAGCAGAGGCCCGCGACAGCTATCGACGCAATATTTATAAACGTGGCCTTGTTACTCGCGCCCGCAAAGAAGCCGCTGAAAATCTTAAGGCGATGCTATCCGGTATCACCGGCAAAGTTGTGATTGTTAACGACCCCAATCCAGATGGCTCTATTTGACAAACTGAAAAGCAAAGCCGCAACTTTAGCCGATGAAGCACTGAGGCAAACTGCTGCATTGTCAGATGACGCCAGGAAGAAAGCTACAGAAATGGCAGGTGATGTCGCTAAACGATCGTCTAAGATAATGAACGATGTAACCCGTAAATCGGCTGAAATTTCTGAGGAAGTTTCTAAGAAAAGCGCCGAAGTATGGGAAGAGGCCGGCGAATGGACATCCAAGACATGGGACGAAAAAGTGCCGTCGAAAGAGGAGCTTTCAGAATGGGCCGCCGGCGCAGCCGATTATATATCATCGTTTGCCAAGGATTTCGATCCGGCCAAAATGTGGGATAAACTAAAGGAATCCGCAGCTAAAGCCGGTCAAGAAATTGTAATTATGGTACTTACGATGTATTATACCATTAAAGAATCAATGACTAACCAAAAAGCCAAATGAACGGACACGACATATCAATCACCGACTATGCTTTGCTGGCAGGATGTATTGCTTACTTCGTGTGCCCGGCAGATTTAATTCCCGATTTTCTCCCCGCAATAGGATTTGCCGATGATGCGGCAGTGCTTAGCATGGGGTTCAAGTCGTTGTACAAGATTTTCTCTCAGTCGTCGAAAGACTCGGCTATGTCCAAGGCAGCCGAGATATTCGGTAAAAACTTCGATCCCGAACTTGCAGCCAAAATTGTCTCTGGCAAAATGGCTTCAATGAAAAAATAAAAAA
>CAZHDH010000003.1:0-57282 GCA_964531245.1 uncultured Bacteroides sp.
AACCAACCGACCGAGGTATGACAAAAGAAAAGAACGATGAAAATTCTTGACATCACTCCCCACAGCGAAGCAAGACGCGCTATAATGCTCGGCAAACAAAATGAAATTTACCGTAGTATCTATCATTGTTGCGATAGATTTCTCAATGTAGATAGAGAGGGATATGGCTACTTTCAGCCCGCTTGTCGAGGCGATTTTGAAGATTTAGCGCGAGATTGCAATGACTCGCTAAATGAGTTTGCCAAATTGCTTAAACAAGCGATTACTGACGGTATCTTTGAGATTGCAGAGTATGATACAGTTCGCCTCACGATACCATGCAAAGACGGAGTTCACCCATTTAAATTCGTTCACTTCTTATGCGAGGAAATAACAATCGGCTATGGCAACCCTGCATGGGGCGCACCCAAATACGAGGAAGTTTTCATAATCAAATTAGGCAAGAGGCTATGACTTCAATCCGCAAGACCAAGTCATCGACGCAGTCGCTTCGCAAAGCGAAGAAAAGGCTGAAAAGGGAGATAGCAGGGCTGAGTATTCTGGCTGACTTATACACTCTCTTTGGCAATACCCATGTGGTAGATAATGCCAATCAGCACATTCAATTACTCAAACAAGAATTGCAACACCTTAAACGGAAGAAAAGATGACAAAAGAAGAAATTAAGAACCTTGCCCGAGCTTATGCGGAAAGCGTCTCGTACGGAGATGCCGAAGACCCGAGTATTCAGATAGAATATGACTTTGCTCTGCCCGTCATAGAGTGGCTCTCCAAGGACTACTGCATCGTGCCGAAAGAACTCATCCGCAGGGAGTATGCGAAAGCTCAGAAAACCCACGACCTCTATACGAGCGCAACGTGCATAAACGAAATGGAAAGTCGTGCGATAGACCACGCAAAGGGGCGAATGTGTGAATTGACAACTCTTTTCGGCAAATCGCTTTTTGAGGAGGACAAGGAATGAAACCATACAGAATCAAACACGTTCCGACAGGGCTTTACTATAAGCCCGGAGAAGTCAATCTCACCAAGAACGGCAAGGTTTATACTACGGGCGTCAATGCTTTCTCTTATTTCACTCGTGGCTATATTCCCGTAAGTGCTCGTGCAAACTCAAAACTTCACACGAGTACCAAAGGTGTAATCCAATGGGAAAAGACAGCGTATTATCCATCAAAAGTATCTGCAAGAATCCCAATAGAACAATTCATAAAAGAAGAGATATGATATACTTTGATATATTCAGATTTGGTATATGCTTCGGAATCGGAATATTCCTCGGAGAGTGGATTACCGATTGGTCTATAACAAAAATACAAGACTTCATAACAAAAAGAAAATGGAAGAAAAAGTAATAAAGACAATACTAACCCCCGAAGAGAGTCAACGCCTGATAGAATTGGGCGTTGACCCGAAGATGGCAAGTATGTGTATGCTATACTTCGCCGAAAGCGATACCAGCGAACCCATTCCATCTTGGGAAGTGTGGGAAGATTGCGGCAAACTGCTCTGCAATATTTCCGATGAAGTTGAGAACGTTGAGTGTAAGATAGTTCCGATAGACTCTGATTACGACCAATCAAGCAAGGAGGGAACTCTGATATTCACCCTTGCCGACATCCTGAATATTCTCCCGAAAGAGATTATTGCAGATACTATAATGGACGAGGATTTTCCGTGTGCTTTAACTATAAGATGGAATGAGAATAGAAAGGTATGGAATTGTGCCTATGAATGTTTACCTCTCCCATTAAACGTAGGACAGTCTCCCGAACTCATAGACGCGCTCTGCTCGCTACTTGTTTGGCTCTTGGAGAGCAAAATCATCAAACTAAAGGAGGACTGATATGTCATTTGTAGCAGTTGACAAAGACGGGACGGAGTGGATTTTTGACAAAAAGAAACCAACTCGCAATAGTTATCCTGAATATTGGCTCGCTGGTAGATTTAACGGAGCCAGTGATTATTACATACAACTCCCTCCCGGCTCAATCGCCAAACTCATAGGCAGAGAGCTGACGTGGGAGGATGAACCCGTCGAACTTAAAGAATGAGATATGACAATAAGACTTACGTCAGTACTCGCCTTTGAAAAGGTGTTGGAGAAACTGAAACAAGACCGTGCTTATGACGAAGCTACCAATGCCTCATTTCTCAAATATTGCGTTCCCGACATCAAGGAGGGAGTTGCAAAGGGAGATGATGAGTGGTATCTGGATGTTGACTGGCTTCCTGACAGCGCGACCTGCAAAGTAGTGATAGTGCTTCGCTACCACAAACACTCTGATATAATGACAGATGAGGAATATTTAACAGATATTGAAGAATGAAAAATAAGCTCAAACTCACCCTCGTGGCACTTGTAGCCGTCACCGTTCTGTGCGGCTTCAAGTACTCAAATCGTGAAGGGAACGAAATCCCCTCAGACGGTCAGCAGATAGAAATCCTGCACTTCAACGGCCACACATACGTTTGCTATCGGTTCTATTATTCCGCCTTTAGACATGGAGGCTACGGCGGTGCCTCAATAGTCCACGACCCCGACTGTAAGTGTGGGAAAGGAGGTGCCAGATGACTGAAGAAACACTCCAAAAAGGCAACGACCTGCGCGTTCAGATCGGAAATTATCAAGGAATAGCTGAAACACTTGAATCTCCGAATATCATAATTCAGATTGACCGCAAGACTACCAAGCGTTACTACCAGCAGCCCGAAGACGACATCGAACTCACCGACCAGGAAAAAGAAGCCCTCGAAAGTCTCCGACACGCATACCTCGAAATCCTGCGTTCAGCCTGTCAGCGCAGGATCCAAAATCTAACCACCGAATTTGAAAAACTCTGAAATAATCGATGTAGTATAAGACTGAACTGTGGGGTTATTCCTTGGATTTCTCATAAGCTCGTATAGCCTCTATTATATACGCTGTGCGATTTTCCTGACGGTCAAGAATTTCAGCTATATCTTCCGGAATCCGGATGCCTATGCTCCGCGTACTGCCAGACACACTTGGACGGCCAGCACCGGCTCGCTTTCCACCCCACGACTTTTTTTGTTCATTCTTTGCTTGTTCCATTTGTATTTTGTAATTTTGCTACGGTTTAACCCTGACAAACAAAAGGGCGCCTCGCTCCACGAGGTCTTTAAGACTTTAGTCACCCTTTTGGATTAGAAGATTGTTAATGTGATTACGGCAATCTTCAATTTCCAAATCTTAATGCGAAATTCCAAGGTCAACATAAAGATTTGTTTGTTAGGGTTAAGCCCTTCTTTTATCGGCATCGGGCGTTGTCCGTTGTAATCTCTCATTGATTACACTGCAAAGTTACGAAATATTTTTGAATTTGCCAAACTTTTTCAAGATTTTTTCGTAATTTTTGCTGACTACTGATGTTTTTTTCGCGATTTATTCACTCGGCTTGATTAACACTCGTTGTTGATTAAGCCTTTTTTGTAAGTACCCTTATGCAACCACTCACACCCTACGAACGCGAGGATGCCGAACGCCTCGCACAGTCGAAACCATTGGTAGTGGAACACCTTAAAAATGCCCGTCGCTCAGTGGATGACGGCCAATGGCTTCTTAAATCTATCAAACCTGAAACTCGCTCACTGCACGGCATCGCCCTTCATCTTGCCAAAGCTCAGAACCTGTTGAGACAGGCTGGAAAAGAGCTTGCAGAGGCATTCCGAATTATGTCTTTTGATTAATATTCACATTATGTTAGGATCCCACAACTCATTATCATTCTCAGGCCCGAAGCATTTCTTAGCGTGGCTGATCGCCCCGATATGGCGATGCCAGACGCTTGACATTCGGCAGCAGGTAGCTGCCGGTGTCCGCTGCTTCGACATTCGTTGTGCTTGGGACGGTCAACGCTTCGTTGGTGCTCACGGGGCCGTGAAATTCCAAACCACGATATACTCGGCGTTGGGTGACATCGAATTTTATTGTCCCGGGGCTTATATCCGTATCCTGCTGGAACAGGGCGAAAACAACCCTGAAATCTGCAACAGATTTCACAAGGCGTGTGAAGAATACCAGTCGTTATATCCTCGATTGACATTCTTCTGTGGCCGTACCAAGTATGGGTGGAAGAAAGCAGCCGACCTTTCTGACGGTCCTGAGGTGGTTCAGCACGTCGGCTCTATGAAAAGTCGCTGGGGTGCAATTCTGCCCGGTGTGTGGGCACGCATCCACCGCAAGGATATTCCTGAGCTTCCTTCCGAAGATGCTGTATTGTTATTGGACATAATTCACTCCAGATATGCAAAACTGTGAACTGATGGAACAATACGCCGATATGCTCGGCGTACCGGTTGCCGGAAGTGGTGCAATAGACCGAGACCACCTAAGAATTAAAGCTGAGAATGGCGACTGTCAATTCTCGCATCTGTGCCCCGAGCGTCGTAAATGTCAGTTCGGGGCACAGCATTTCGCGATCAGTGCGTCAAAGTTTATGATTACAAGGGTGCCGGAGACTCAACCCAAAGGGGCTCCCCGGAAATATAAAAAGCGTAAAGCAAAAGAGGAATCTTAAATCGTATCAAACCCCGATAGAGTCATAGCTGTCGGGGTTTACTATATAGGAAGGAGGAGTGTTATCACAAGTCGATTTTTGCGAATTTCGATAACTTGCAATGGCTAATTATCTGAATTAGAATAGCGAGCACGAAAAAGCTGTTGCGAGCGTAAAATTGAGAAATTCTTGGTTTGGGAGAATGTAAAAGATTCTGATATACTTTTGCAGTCAGGTTTAATCACACATACTCTGAAACGTATGCCCCTCTCTGACACTTTTATCCCACAAGATCGTCTCTTCCCGAGCGACAACGAGTACGAAATACCCTCGCTGCGCCTTGATCGCCAACCCTCAACCGGCCTTCTGTTGCCGTTTGCTCCTTGGGGTGCTCAAGCTCGCAGTCGCAACATTGTGTCTACATACCACTTTTATGTTGACGACTATCGCTTCAATAATATTTGGCTTCATCCTGAGAAACTAATACTGACCGGATGCAACGAGTGCGTTGAACCAAACTTTTCTCTATTCGATACCACACCCATCGCCTTTGCGATGCAGCTCTTGTATAAGAAACGCTGGCTGGCGAGGTGGTTTCAGGAATGTGGTCTAAATGTTTGGGTTGACCTGCATGTAGCTGCCAAATACCGTGAGCTGAATAAACTCGGCGTTCCTGCCGGCTACAATGCGTTTGCCACACGAGGTGTATCCGAGTGTCCGGATATCCTGCTCGATGAAGTTGAAATAGCTCGTGAAATCTCAGGGGAAAACCATCCTAACTTCGTTGTATATGGCGGGGGTGCTAAAGTCAAGAAACTCTGTATGGAGAATGGCCTTGTGTACGTAGAGCAGCACATGGTCAGAATACGTCAGTCGAGAGAGGAGGCGCAAAATGGCTAAGAGTGTTGGTGGAATACGTAATATTTCCACTGTCAAAGAAGGTAGTTTCGCTCAGCATGCTGCCGATTTCAGAGCCGCCTTAGCTACGGGCAAGTATGATATTGCGAAATCGTATTTATCTGACACAGGTGCGTATGTTCTTTTTGAGAAGGGGCACGAATATCATATCGAAGAGATAGAAGCCGCTAAGGCAATGGCAGACCATGGAATAATCGTAACGATGGGAGTTGAAGGCGATCCTAAAAGAGCGACGGCAATTGATATGAATGGTAATCACAAATTCAGTGAAGGCACATTGACAGTTGAAAAACTGTCCTATGAGCAGAGTACACGTGAAACTTTAACAACTACGGCTGAAAGGTCTGTAAAAAAAGCATTGGAACACGCCAAATCTAAAGGCTCGTCAGTAGCAGTGATATATGACCGTGGTGGAGTGTTTCATAGGTCTGATATACAAGCAGGAATTAGTAAATACGAGAGTTTCAAGAATAATACTCATAGATTCAGATCCATTCTTGTAATTGACAGTAATCGAAACGTATATGAATGGACTCACAATAAATAAAAAGAGGCGAGTAGAATGCCCTCTCGCCTCGCGCCACTGCATCCCCCCAGACTAAGACATTATCGCGCCCTGGGGCTACTGGCCCGGTATTCGTGCATCACATAAAGTGAAGCCTTATTATAAGGGCAAAATTACGACTTTAACCAATACCTCCCAAATGTTTTTGGGAATATTTGCCCAACTAAATAAGAATTAACCCTATAAATTACAGAAATTATGACAAAAGAAGAACTTGTGACAGAAATCTGCGGACGCACCGGTCTTAAAAAAGACGTGGTGCTCGCGACCGTTGAAACGGCTATGGATGTTGTCAAAGAAACAATGGCCGCCGGTGAAAACGTTTATCTCCGTGGGTTCGGTAGCTTCACCCTCAAGGAGCGTGCAGCAAAGCTGGCTCGCAACATCACTACCGGTGAAGCAGTCAACGTCCCGGCCCATCTCATCCCCTCGTTCAAGCCCTGCAACGACTTCAAGGCTTTGGTGCGACAGCAGCCGTCTAAGCAATGAAAATGATTATCGTTGGCAGTGGAACTCCACTCGGGCTGGCGCTTGCTGATGCTCTGATAAGGCGTGATGTGGAAACGTTATGCCCGGATAGGGCTAATCAGCTTCCCATCAGTTCTTATTTCGCCACTGCCGATCTGAGCGACATCGACTGTGTGTTCTATCTCGCAAGAGGGTCAACCTATTTTCCTGCCGTGTGTGATGCCTGCTGCCACCACAACGTAAAATTGGTTTTCACTTCAAGCTTAACAGAGGATGATCGCCTGAAGGAACAATATGCACGTGATTACAACAAATCGGCATCCTGCGTAAGGATAATGGACGTATATGGTCCGGAACCTCGAAAGGGTACTCTTCTTTGGCAACTGCTCAACTATGAGCATATAGAGCTTTCTAACGAGGGTAAGACGTTACGTCATTATACTTACATCAGCGATGTTGTTGAGGCACTCATCTATGCTTATGGCTGTGGTCGTGAGCTTGTGAGCGCCATTAATCCCGAGCGATACACGGAAATGCAACTCGCTGAGTGCGTCAGGGACTTTAAACCGCTTGAAATCAATGCGGTTAGAGAGCGGTGGCCTTGTGGCACACGTCAAAGTGCTTTCTCCGATGCCATTTATAATGTACCTTTGCATTATAAGCCTCTGACAGAGGGGATAAAACGCATCTTTGAAAAGTATGGCCAAACGATCACGAAATAAGCGGGATGTTCCTGCCATTCGGTCAATGCCGGACGGTTGGGACATCCCGCTTTCTTTTTCGGAAGGAATCGGGACTTCACAAGACTCATAAATTCATTTTCCCGGCGCTATTTTTGACGCAATCCCCTCCTCATTTCTACAGAAAAGCGGCTTTGAATGCGCTGAAACGGTTCTAAAATAGCGTTTTCTGTACGTTTCGTACATTTTTTTCGGGGGCGGGTTAAAGAAAACAGCTATGGTACATCATCCTCAGCACTCCCTAATCTTTTTACTTATTCATACTCTATTTTACTCATTTACTATTTATTCCCACACATAAGCATTTCGCTTAATAATACACAACCCACTTAATCAACATTACACTATGACACGAATAAAGAACAAACACGGTCTCACGCCTCAGCAGGAGCTGTTCTGCCAATACGTTGTAGATGCTTATGGCTCTGACACGAAAGGCATACTTGTAGCCGCTTACCGAAAGGCTTATAATTGCAAGTCGGATGCGAAAGCCGGCACCCATTACACATCGGCTTCTTTGCTGATGAATGACCCAAAGATAACCCAAAGGATAGAGCAACTTCAACAACAGCGTGAACAGGAGGCCACCATTACCCGGGAACGCATTGTGTCTGACGATGTTAAGATACTTGATATTGACCCATTGGACCTCTGGATTGAGGATCCAGAATTGCAGTGTTGGCGATTACGCTATATCAACGAAATTCCGAAGCATATCCGCAAGCTAATAAAGTTTGTTCGTGTCGGGAAAAGATTGATACCCGATGTGGATAAAGATGCCGCCAGAAAACGCCTTATTGACGTGCTTGGTTTTGCATCGGCCAAAGACATCAATGTCAATACCGGCTTTACTTTGGGCAATGAAATACGCATAGGTTTCGATAATTAATTTATAAGCGAAACGCCTATTCCTAATTTAAAAACGAAACTGAGCAGCAGAAAAAACACGGGGTAAATACCGAACCGCGTAATCAAACAGCCTGTTCCTCCTTTCAATCTATTAGAATCCGATGGAAATAAACTATAAGAAGCTCAACCCTCTTGGTTTTCATCTGCTGAAATACCTGCGTGATGTGGCCATACGTTTCATAATCCTATTTGGCGGCTCATCATCCGGCAAAACCTTCAGCGTGGCACAGATAATTCTTCTCATAACTATTTGGGAGGGGTCAAACACTTTAGTTATGCGTAAGGTAGGTGCTTCAATCAAGGATACCATCTATCAGAGCTTCAAGGCTGCGGCGGATTCATTGGGGATATCGGGATTCTTTAAGTTCTCGGATGGGACCAAAACAATAGTGTGCCTGCTCAACGATGCCCGTATAGTATTCAAGGGTCTTGACGATTCGGAAAAGATTAAAGGTCTTGAAAGTTTCAAACGTGTGGTTCTTGAAGAGCTTTCTGAATACTATGAGGAAGACCATAAGCAGGTGCGCAAGCGTCTCAGGGGTATGCCTGGTCAGCAGATCATCCACATGTTCAACCCCATTAACGAAGGACACTGGGTAAAGAAAAAGCTATTTGATACGGAGAAATGGCACGATGTTCCGATGGAGGTAGAGTTAGACGGTGTATTACTCCCGGCAAGTCTTACTGAGGTAAAGTCGCTGCGGATGAATGAGCCGAAGATGCTTCTTAACCCACGCACACGCGAATTTGAGGAGCACGCTCCTGATACCGTTCTGATACAATCCACCTATCTCAATAATTTCTGGGTCGTCGGCTCGCCTGACGGCACATACGGCTATTATGACGAGCAGTGTGTGGCCGACTTTGAGAAAGACCGCATAAACGATCCTGATTATTACAACGTGTATGCTTTAGGTGAGTGGGGCGTTATACGCACCGGTTCTGAATTTTTCGGTTCCTTCAATCGAGGTGTTCACGTTCAGGCGTTAGAATATAATCCTACCCTGCCCATACATCTTAGTGTGGATAACAATGTGCTGCCCTACATCTCTTTTACCTTTTGGCAGATTGATACTACTGAGGGCACACATATACGGCAAATTGATGAAGTCTGTGCGGAGAGTCCGAATAATACCGTACGCAAAGCTGCGAAACTCGTGGCACGTCGGATAAAGGAATACACTGACGAGCCTATCTATCTTCATGGCGACGCGTCAACAAGGGCTGCAAATAACATTGACGATGAAAAGCGTTCGTGGCTCGACTTACTAATTGACGCCCTGACAAAAGAGGGGATTGAAGTAATTGATTGTGTCGGAAAGCAGAACCCAAGCGTTTCAATGTCGGGTGAGTTTATTAATGCGATTTTGGATAAAGCTTTCCCTGGCATTTCGCTGGCGTTTGCTGACAGATGTAGAATCTCAATCGAGGATTATATGTGCGTACAGAAAGATGTCAACGGTGCCATTCTCAAAACAAGAGTAAAAAACAAAACCACGATGCAGACCTATGAGCAGTACGGCCACTTGTCAGATACACTCAGGTACGTTGTGTGCGATGTGTTAAAGGATGAGTTTACAGCTTTCTCGCAAAAGCGCAAACGTAATCTCTATGCCAAAGACGGCGTGATTCATTTTTTCAATCCTGATACTGAATGTACCTACAATGCAAGTGTTCTATATGCGATGCCGAACATTAACGGTAAGTTCGGGATGGTACACGGCAAACGTTGTGGCGATCGCTGGCATATCATAGAGGCTATTTTATGTGAGACAACATCGACCGAAGAAATCAAGGATGCCATAATCAAGAGCCAGCCGGGAACGGTAATTATCGAATGTGCTGAATCCTACTTCCGTTTTGTACGTGAACTCAGAAACGAACTTAAAGGCGTTAGAGCAATGCGCGAAACGGCAGATCTTGACCGACGCATTGCAGCCACGTCAGATTATGTGAAGGGCCATTTACTGTTCAATGAGTACGCGCTTAACAACAGTCCGGATTATAGCGCCTTTATGACAAATCTACTCGATTATCGCCGGGATAACGTAAACAAGGAAGCGAGTGCCGTTCTGAGTGGATTTATAAAGTATGTCATCAAGTCGTTTTAAGTCGTTTTTTGGTTCGCATTCGGTTTATACATTTGATATACTTAAAGTTAGTACCTAATAATTCGATTTTTGTAATTTCGGTTTTTTCGCCAAATTGCTGAACGGATTTCTTTTGTCGCTTACTTTGCATACAAAACTGCGACGTATGAACTTCCTCAGCAAGATATTCAGCTCTAAAAGCACATCTCAAGCACTCGTTGTCAAAGAGGATAACGAGACAGAAATAGCTGTGCGCGAGCCTGCATCGGCCGATGTAACCAATGCGCGGTATCAGCAGATTCTTTCGATGATGGAAGGCATTGTGCATCCGCTTACCGTAGGCAACAACTTCCTGGAAATGTTCAAGACCATTCCGGAAGTTTTCTGGCCTATTGATTATATCGCAAAACGTATCAGCGAAGCGCACTTTGATTTGAAGCGAGTAAAAGACGATAGTATCGTATGGTGTAATCGTCAGAACATTGACCGCATCCTCAAAGAGCCTAATCCTGTAATGACCTTTCGCGAAGTGTTGTATCAGCATTTTGTCTACAAGCTTTGCACCGGCAATGCCTTTTTACGAGCTGCGATGCCTGAGAGTCTTACCGAAGATGCGCTCAAATGTGTATTTTGCTCTCATTATTGGGAACTGCCGGCACCGTTAGTTCAGGTTCTCCCGATGGAATATAGCTACGGTGTACCCCTATTCGGCATTGCTGATAAAGATGAGCTTATCAAGGGTTACAAACTGAACCTCAGCCCATACAACGGTTACATCATTCCCAGGCATCAGATATGGCACGATAGAGACGGGCTTCCGGAATTTCTTAAATCTGACAACTTTCTGAAATCTGAAAGTCGTCTTAAAGCGTTAAAGCGTCCTATCGCAAACTTGTTAGCCGTTTATGAGGCTCGCAATGTGATATACCTCAAACGTGGTGGCCTTGGTTTCATTGTGGCACGAAAGCAGGATGAGACCGGTACAATAGCTTTAGATCCCGACGAAAAGAAGCAATTGACCGAAGACTTTGCGAAGAATTATGGTGTCACCGATGGTAAATCGCCTTACATAATAACGGACATCCCAGTAGATTTCATAAAGACAAACCTATCCATCTCGGAGCTACAACCATTTGAAGAAACGTTAGAGGATGCCGTAAAGATCGCGGGTGCTTTCAATATTCCGGCAGTACTCGTTCCGCGAAAGGATCAATCTACATTCAGCAATCAAGATTCAGCCGAACAAAGCGTCTATTATGCCACCATCATCCCAATGGCCAAGAGATTTTGTGAAGCTCTTACGACATTCCTTGGGCTTGAACAGAAAGGTTATTACTTGGACTGCGATTTCAGCGAAGTAGCTTGCTTGCAGAAAGGCAAAAAAGACGAGGAAGAAGTCAAGGATAAGAAATTCGCGCGAGGGTTGGCTATGTTTAATGCAGGACTTTGCACCCTTGACGATATTCGCGCCAATATGCACGAAAGCTCTAAGGCTGACACCATCCCGCTGTTCAGTAAACTGAAGTTTGAAATGTCGCCTGAAGAATTAGAAATAGTAAACAAATTAGTCATAACTCAATTAACCTCGAAAGGAGAAAGTAATGGACAAAAAGACAACAAGTCCGGTTCCGGAAACGATGAAGAGCCTACAGTACGAAACCAAGGCTCTTGACGTTACGGAAAAAGGTATCGTCACCGTAGCGGTGAACGGTATAGGCATCGAGGATTCTCAACACGACATCTCGATGCCGGGGTCATTTACGGATACGCTCCGTGATGACATCCATAAAATGCGATGGTATCTCAACCACGATCAGCGCCAGCTTCTCGGCGTACCACTCTCGGGAGAAGAGAAAGACGGTAACCTGGTAATGGTTGGACAGCTCAATCTGGAAAAACAGATTGGACGAGATACTTTGGCCGATTATAAGTTGTTCCACGCAGCCGGCCGTACGCTTGAACACTCCATTGGCGTAAAAGCTATGGCCCGTGATGAAAGCGACAGACGCAAGGTCATTAAGTGGATGATGCGCGAATACTCAACGCTCACCAACTGGGGAGCGAATCCGCAGACATTCCTTGTAGGCATTAAGTCGGGCACCGCAGACCAGCTACGGGATGCCGTTGAATTTATCCGTATGGCTTTCAAGCAGCGCGGATACTCAGACGAGCGACTTAAAAACTACGATATGGAACTCAACCTCTTACTCAAATCACTCAGCGGAGGAATGGTCGTAACCTGCCCATGCTGCGGGCATCAGTTTGACTACGACGCCGAGCCAGAACACACGTTCACTCAGGAAGTGCAGGATGCTGCCGGTGAATGGCTGTTTAACATCGCACGCAATACGGCTCGTCAGGAGATTGACAAACTACGCCCTGAAATCAGGGACCAGGTTGTCTCGATCATTGATTCGCTCAAAGGCGATAAAGCCACCCTGACAGAAAAGAGCATTACGGATGCTTTCTCGTATGTACGCTGTCCCCACTGCTGGTCACGTGTGTACCGCTCCAACAGCATTCTCATTCCCGGCAGTGCCACAAAGGACGAAAATACTGAACCAGAAAATAAGGAAGAGGTTGAAAAGACCAAATCCGATTCTACTCTATCCCCGGCACCTTCAAAAGGGTTCTGGGCAAGTCTCAACGAAAACCTTAATAACAAATAACCCCAAAACATATTGCTATATGGCAAAATTAACTAAAGAAGAAGTAAGGGCGATTTTTAGCGTAAAGACCGCCGGCCTCCCCGATGAGCAGAGCAAGTTCATCGAATCAATGCTTGGCGTTTTCGTTGACGCCATCAACAAGAGCAATGAGGGTGCACTCTCAGAGAAAGACCTCACCGACAAGCTGACCGAGTTCAGCAACGAACTGAAGAAGGCAAAAATACCCGAGCTTGAAGAACTCCGCAAGGAAAATGATGAACTCGTCAAACAGGTCAAGGCTATGGGTGAGAATATCGAAAAACTCACCAAGAAAGGTATCAGCCTTAGCACCATCAATAAGTTTGAAGAAAAACTCAACGAGATGTTCGAGACTGAGAAGTTTCAGGACTTCGCTTCCGGCAGAACACGAAAGTCCGGTCAGTTTGAGGGTTTCTCACTTAAGGATGCAGACTCTGCGCCTGTCTCTATGACCGACAACTACGAGGGTACACACCTCATCACTCAGCAGCAGAATCGTGTGGTATCTCCTATCGCGCAAAGACCCCTCCATATGCGTGAAATCATCACTGTTCTCGCCGGTGATCCCTCTGATACCAATCTTGCATTCGCTCAGTGCGATTGGATGGACCGTAACGCCCGCTACGTTTCGGAAAATGGACGTCTCTCGAAGTCCAGCGTAAAGTTTACGGAAAAGAGCTACTCAACCAAACGTCTGGGTACCTACATTCCCCTCTCTAAGAGAATGCTTAAGAGCCGTGTGTATGTGCGCTCCTGGGTACTGGCTATGCTTCCCCAGGCCGTGCGTAACGCTGAAGACTGGAATATCCTTTTCGGTGACGGTAACGGTGACAACCTCCTCGGTATCGCCAATCATAAGGGCGTGGAGGCCGTAGAAAAGATTATCACCGATGCCATAGTGGAAGGAAAAGCCGGAAGTGTCAAGAGCATCACGCCCTATAATAACAAGCAGGACACCATTATTGAGTTCACCAATCCTCAGCCGATGATTCTTGATGGTATGCAGATTACCATCGAGAACGCCTCGGCCGCATCCGGACTCAACAAGACCCACTCCCTTGTCAAGATGAACGACCGTCAGATTCTTCTCGTCGGTGTGCCTCTGTCCGCTGAGGAATCGGTCACTACCGTAGCGGCAGTGACATGGAAAGTCAATAACGGGGCGTTTAAGTCAATCGAGGCCCCCAACTCGGAAGATGTTGTCAACACCGCTTTTGCAGTGATGACATACGGCCAGTACTTTCCAACCGCCATCGTTCTCAATCCCATAACAGTTAATGCTATTATGTCTGAGAAGGATGCCCTCGGTCGCAAACTTGACATTATCACAGTCGTGAACGGGATCAAGCACGTCGGCACCCGTCCTATCATCGAGTACAGCGGTATTCAGCCGGGAAAATATCTTCTGGGTGACTTCTCTCCCGAAGCGTGTGCTATTGTGGATTACACATCTATGACCCTTGAATGGGCTTCCGATGTAGAGTATATCCTCTCCAATCAGGTTGCCCTAATCGCTCAGGAGGAGGTAATCTTCCCGGTATATCAGCCCTGGGCATACGCTTATGGTGATCTTGCCGCTCTCAAGGCAGCCATCACCAAACCTGTTTCTACAACTACCACTATCACAACAGAAGGCTAATGGACATAATCGTAAGGGGTGAACCCCATGAAATCGATTTCGTCCGCTGTATATGCCGTGACAAAGTGCGTCGGGGAGTGATTGCCATTCTCCCGGCCACTGGTCCGGCTTCTGATGAAGTAGTCAAGCTGAGAAACGAGCGTGACGAAACCACCAAAGAGAATGAAAAGCTGACAATTCGAGTGGCAGAGTTGGAGAGCCAGCTATCTAATGTTGACACCTCCACTGACAATGTTGACACCTCAACCGCTAATGTTGACAGCAATCCCATTTCCACAGATTCAGCCGAAGTAGAGTCCGATCCCGAAAACTCCGGTGCAATGGATAACAAGTATATCGATAATGACGATTTTCAGGAGGTAGATCTTGATGCCGACGAAAAAACTATTACGGAGAATGATACCAAAGATATACCGTCGGATGATGCTCAGGAGAAATCTACAGCTAAGAAAACACCCCGGCGTTCTAAAAAATCAGAGTAAAGATGCTTATAGACGTTTCTTATTTCATCAAAGGCGCACGGCAAATTCATAATGCAGCCGTAGGCACGTTATTGGCACCTGAGGCTAAACCCGTAGTGAAAGCTATCGAAGCTTACATTGCTGAGAATCAGGAGCGGTACCTTGTGCGGATGCTTGGCAATAAGGTTGGCAATCGAGTGCACACATACTTGACGTGTCTAGATGAAGAAGAAAATACCAAACACAACGAGTACATTGATGCTGTCTGCTCTCAGCTGCGTGAATCGTTTGCAGATTACGTATTCTATCAAATTCTGAGGGGTACCAATACGCAGGCCACAATCAATGGTGTTGTGCGTATCAAGAATGCGAACACTTCCGTATCGCCAATTCGCCGCCAAGTGTCAGCCTGGAACTCAATGGTGGAAAGAAACCGTCTGTTTTCATCCTGGTGTGAATCCTCGGAATGTCAACTGTCGGGCATTGTAATTTCAAAGGCAATGATTACCCCAATCAATTCATTGAACCTATGAAGCGCAGCCGCGAAATAGTGGAGATATTTGCCGATGTGGTTGCTCGTACCTCGGCAAATTGTACTATCGTTGTTTCTGATAACAATGATGAATATATCAGTGTAGATTGTCCCACGATCAACTACATTTTTGGCAACGCCCGTTATGTCAAGGATTATCTTGACGAACTCAGCAAAGACCCAACAAGTGCCAATCTCAAATATCCGCTTATCGCACTGTTTTGTCCGTTTGTGGAAAAAAGGAATACTCCCGACTTTTACTCACAAGCTAAAGTCAGAGTACTTATTGCTTGTGCATCCACCAATCAATTCAGCAATGAGCAGCGCCGGCAAATCTCTTTTGAGAACATCCTGCGGCCAATTTACCGTAATTTTCTGGAAGCTCTTAAAGAAGATGGCAGATTTGATTTCGGTTATAACGAACACGTACAGCACGATTACTCTGAGAACTACTCTTATGGCCGATATGGAGCGGTGACCGACACCGGGGAAGAAGTCACCGACTCCATTGACGCTATTAATATCACAAATCTAATTCTAAACGTTAACCCAGCTAATTGCAGAGAATAATGCGACAACTCAGAACTTGCGACACCGCGCAATTCAATACCGGTGTAACAAAGTGCGAAATCGATTTCGCCAAAATCCGTGGCGCCATCATCGTGCCCTATAACACAAAGCTGCCGAAAGAACTCACAGCTGAAAAACTCGAAACGTTGGCTCACGCCGAGCCACTCCAGCGTGTTTACGGCATTGACCGTTTTGTAGAGTACGCCAAGAATGGCGGTGAAGCACAGACTGCGGCCAACGGCTACGGTCCCGAAGAGTTTACCGGCTTTTCGGCACGTAAGGACACCTTCACGCGTCAGAAATTCAGTCCGGAACTTCACGCATCTATCACTGGCCACGCCCATATCCCCTGCGGGGTGTACTTCTTTGACGAGAATAAAGTGCTGTATGGCCTTAACGACGGTACCGAAGAGCTTGCTCCCTTCCCTATGTCTACGGTCTATTCCGATGCAACACCACATCCCACATCGTCGGCAAAAAGCACAATGAGCATCACTTTCGCCTACGAGGATGCTATGGAAGCAGTTGTGGGGTTCGATTTCATCAAACTCGACTTCGATCCGCGCAAGCTCACGCTCGGGCTTACCAAAGTTTACCTCAAGCGTGTGTCTAACAAGATTGGGGTAACCGGCAATGTTTACAAACTTTATGAGGCCGTCGGTGGTCTTGATGTGACCTCAATCTACGGCCCGCTGATTGTCACAGCAGGTGAAACCGTACTCGATGGTAAGGTTACTGCCGTCACCTATGATGATGCAAACGAAACGCTCATCATCGCAGCTGATGACAACGATACTCCCAACCTCAAATCACCCGCGGTGCTTTATGAGAATGGCATCAAGGGTATCGAAGCTGTCAAGGTATGATAATCGATGGCGTAAACTTCAATGAAGCCGAAGTAGCCAAGCTTAGCAAAGCGGAGTTTGAGCAGCGGCATCTCTCAGTCCTTTGGCAAGATAGGGATGAGGCCACCCGCAAGAAAATGCTTGCAGCGGCGTACAACCGTATCAAGCCGGCAGAAAAGGACAAAAAGACCAAGAGTTAACCACGGGCGGGGGTGTCATCATCTCCGCCCTAATTTTTAGACTATGAGCATTGAAGAAGTTTCAAATATCATAGGCAAGATTGCCGACGGGCTGGAGGAACGTTGTATCAGCTATATGGCCAGCCATAGCGATACGATAGTCACAATCATTTCCGAACAGATGATACGTGGCCGTGGTGGAGATGATGAATACCTTACTCCTACCTACGACGATGACCCATTCTTTGAGGAAGAAGGGTATTGGCAAGGACGGTACGCAGCATATAAGGCTTGGAAACAAACTATTGCTGTCTATCCTCCGAACTGGTTGCACTTTGACCCACGGCCACCGGAAGTGCCTAACCTATGGATTGATGGCACCTTTCACGGAGAAATCAAAGCCTACCGACAAGACAACAGTTTGTTTACCGACCCCGGCAATGGCAATGGCCCGGCTATCGTGGAGAAATACGAGAACTACCACCACGATATATTAAACCTTGGTCCCAGGGGAATAGCATACTTTAATTATGAATATTTAGAGCCGGAAATTGGGCGGTTCTTTCAAGAATGCGGATACAAATGAGTTGTGGATGTGAAAACAAACGACTGAGTGCGGAACGTGAGCGAATACGTAGACTTGCCAAAGCGTGGGCCGTAATGGAGCAGGCCGTTGCGGTATTGTACAAGAAAGCAGACGGCACATACGGCTTTGCCCCAGAGTCAGAAAATGTAGATGTAGAAATCATTGAACTAATAACACCCTACTGAGATGAGTGAGATAAAGATTACCGACCTTGTAGATCAGGAAGCTATTGACAAGGTCAAAGAACTGAATAACGAGCTGAAGGAGCTACTCGGCTCCTATACCACTACAGCGCGAGAACTTGCCCGGGGTCTTGAAATCAACGTCAAGGTCTCGGGTGACATTGACAAACTTGATAAGGTCTATACCGAAAAGACCCGGGAAGCGGCCGAATGTACACAACGGCTGAATGATGTTGTGGTAAAGCAAGGGCAAGTGATAGCCAATACGACCAATACCATCTCCCGGCAGTTAATGGAGCAGGAACGTGTAAATAAGACTCAACGAGAAGCTTATACCGAGCAAGATAAGGTTAAACGACTCCTCGAACAATATTATGATACCTACGACGGCCAAATTCAGCGTTTGGTCACAATCAATAATCAGCTGAAAGCCAATTCTAAGGAACAGAAGGATAACGAGAAGGCATTGAAGGAGGGTAAAATGACCACTGAGCAGTATAATGCTGCCCAAGCTGATTTGGTAGCCCAGCATCGTGCGCTCACACAGGAGAAACGCACGCTCACTCAGGTTATGACCGCTGAGGAAAAAGCCTCTCAAAGTCAAGAAGACAGCTATGTACATCTTTCACAACAGCTTGAATTGATGAAAAAGGCTTACAAGGAACTGAATGAAAGCGGCCGTACAAGCGATTTTGGTCTTGAATTGGAAACTTCAATCCAGAATCTTGACGCTCACTTGAAAGATATGGCTGCTGATATGGGCGAGTTTCACCGTAACGTAGGTAACTATGCCATTGCCGGGCAGAATGGTGTTGTGGCCACTGACAGCCTTGTCGCCGCCATGGAGCAGGAAGCCAAGACCACGCAAGACCTTTCCGACCAGATGAAGATCCTGGAAGAAGGTAAACGTATGCTTAACACCGAGGATGCAAACTATCAGAAGACCCTCGAAGCCGTCAACGCCAAAATAGAGGAGAATCGTCGTAAACTATCCGATGTAAGCGACATCATTGACAAAGAAGCGACCTCAGTGGCCGAAGCCGAAGCGCAAAACAAACGTCTGGTTGAAGCCTTAAAACTGATAGACCTCACTTCCGAAGGAGCGCAGAAACGTGTAGATGAACTCAACGCAAAGATTGAAGCCAACACAAGACTCATTAAAGATAATACCAAGTCACTACAAGATGAGGCAAAGGAAGCTGAACGGCTTAAGAAAGAGAATGAATCTCTTACAGATTCAGTACTCAGTCTTATCGGTGTAAATGCCAATCTTGGCAGTTCTGTACGTGATCTTGGCAACCAGGGTAATTTTATTGAGGGCCTGAATACCAAAACAAAGGCTTTTGCGCAAACTCTTATGGGATTGTTATCCAATCCGTGGGTACTCGGTTTCTTGGGTATAGCAGGTGTTATCGCTGGCTTCAAGTGGTGGTATGACTTCAACAAAGGTATTCTTGAAGCCTCACGTCTTACAAAGAACTTCACAGACCTAACCGGTGACGCTGCTGATAATGTACAAGTCAAACTTCAGACTATGGCCGACAGCATGGGCAAAGGATTTGACGATACAATAGGAGCTGCCAATACGCTTGTGCAGCAGTATGGTGTTTCGTGGGATGAAGCCATAAGCCTTATGAAAGACGGCATTCAGGCAGGTGCCGATATGAACGGCAACTTCCTTAACAATATCAATCAGTTTGCGCCGGCAATGCGAGATGCAGGTGTCGAAGCCCGACAGCTGATAGCCATCCTTGCCGAAACACGTAACGGCATCTTCGACGAAAAAGGTGTCCAGGACATCATCAAAGGCGGTACCCGGCTGCGTTCTATGACCAAACAAGTAGCCGAGTCGCTCGATGCCTGCGGTATATCATCCAAACAGATGCAGAAAGACCTGGCTGATGGCACTATAACAATGCTTCAGGCCGTGCAACAAGTATCGTCCAAACTCAAAGAACTACCTGAGAATTCCCAACAGGCCGGCCAACTGATGAAGAATGTATTCGGACGTACCGCCGCCGAAGGTGGCACATTGCTCATTCAGTCCATCGCAGATATAAACACCAATCTTGACGAGGCTATTTCCCGTATGGATACACTCGGAGAAGTGAACCGTGAGCAAATGGAAGCTCAGGAGGAACTCAACAGAACACTGTACGCGGTGTTCAAAATGGGTGGAACATCCTTTGAAGAAATGACAGCTAAAGCCAAGACATTCATTCTCAAAGGTATCACCGAGATTATTAAAGGTTGCGTCGATATTGCCAACTGGTTTATCCGAATCTACAATAATTCCGAAAAATTTCGCGGCAGCCTTCAAGGGGTTATTGTAGTATTCAAAGCGCTATGGAGCGTAGTCAAAGTGATTGCAGATGGACTTGTCGGCCTCTTTAAATTTGCCGGAGAAGGCATTGATGGTGTTATGGATATAATGGAAGGAAATTTCACCGATGGCCTTGATAAAATCAAACGTGCTTGGAATACATTCAGTGCTGATTCAGCGAAATCATTTGCAAGTGCCGGCGAAGAAATCGGTGGTGCCTGGGCTGATGCAATTACCAGTACAGCAGAGGGGCATCTGGAGGAGTTTAAATACGAGCTCCCTGATCTTGAAGCAACAGGTGGTACCAGCGCTAATGGGACTACGGCCAATGGTGACCTACCAGGCGGAATAATGACTGACGCTCAAAAGAAAGAAGCTGAGAGGCAGGCAAAGGAGGAGCTTAAACGGATACAAGCTCTTGAGGAATCCAAAATTGCTATAATGGCCGATAGTCACGAAAAGCAAATCGCACTGATCCGACTGAAATTCAAGAAGAAAATAGACGAAATCACCGGTGACAGCGATACCGAAAAAGCATTGCGTATTCAATTAGCCGCACAATGCGAGCAGGAAGTAGCCGATTGCGAGCTTAAATATCAGACAGAACTTTCAAAGATAAATCTGTCAAACCGTCTGGCCTCTGTGAAGAAAGGCTCCCGTGAGGAATTAGACCTGCGACTCGCACAACTCGAAGCCAACCGAGCAGCCGAGATTAAAGCGGCCGAAAAGACCGGTGCGGATGTCAATTTGATTCACGCCAAGTTCAACCGTCAACGGCAAGAGCTTCAGGAACAATTCGCATCCTCGGAAACCGCTCGTATCCAGAAGGAATATTCCGATAGTGAGTCAATGCGAAATAATTATATGCTCTCAGAAATGAATCAGCTGAAAGCCCAATACGTCGAGAAGTTGAAAGCTGCCAAAGGCAACTCTCAGAAGATGGAAGAGGCCGAAGAAGAATATCAAAATAAGAGTGCCAAGATTCAAGAGAATTATGCCCGGATGAGCGCACGTGCATCAATCGATATGCTCGAAGAGTCATTAAAAGCCGAGAACTTATCGGCCGAAGACCGTGAACGTCTGGAGCGCGAACTTGCAAATGCCAAGATGAACCTCGAAACCCTTATGGCCGACCATTCCATAAACGAGATGAAACGCACCACCACTGCCGATCAGAAAAATATGGAGAAACGAAAGGCCGCCGTTCAGCAATGGTTGCAGGTAGCATCTGAAGCCATCAGTAATGTTACCGCCCTGGCCGATGCTCTCTTTGAGGGTCAGATAGAAAAAATCGAAGCCGAGCAGGAAGCCAACGAAGAAGCCTCGGACAAAGAGCAGGAACGCATATCTGAACTTGTGGAGAAAAAGGTTATCACCGAAGAGGAAGGCGAAGCTCGAAAACGTGCGGCCGAGGCTCAGACTGCCAAAAAGAATGAAGAGCTGGAAAAGAAGAAGGCCGAAATCAAACGTAAACAAGCTATTTGGGATAAGGCAGCTGCTGTGGCTCAGGCCGGAATTGCAACCGCCCTGGCTATTATGAATGCCTTGCAGACGAAACCATTTCCTGTAGGTATTGCAATGGCGGCTATAGCCGGGGCTATGGGTGCTGTCCAACTTGCCACAATTCTGGCCACGCCCATACCTAAATATGCAAAGGGCACCGACTACCACAAGGGTGGCCCGGCTATCGTGGGTGACGGTGGCCATAGGGAGCTTGTATTGTTTGATGATTCAATGTGGCTCACTCCCGACACACCGACCCTTGTTGACCTGCCCGTAGGTGCTTCGGTTATTCCTCGTATTCCAGCTGAGATAGACCCTGTCGGAGCAATGCTTATGATGTCATCCGAAGATTCTACCGCACCTCGCATTATCGTCAACAATGATTATTCCGAGCTTAAACGTGAAGTGATGTACCTCGGCTATCTCATCAAGATGCAGACCAGAATGCAGGTCGCATCAGCTTACCGTTCCGGATTCGATAACTTCAAACATTCCTGCTTATGAAATTAGATGATCTCACCATCGAACAGTTCATTGACATAGTTTGCAATCCGGATAGCTACAAGAGTGCCGATATGCGTGAACTTGTTCTCGAATATCAGGCTATTGTAGACTCATCCGCAGTGACCGGTTATCTGATGTCAATGGAGGATTGGTACAAGGCTAAAATGGCCGTAACCCTTTTCTCAATATGCCTTAACCTGATTAAGTTCAAACAATACGGAAGTGTCCGTGAGGCACTTGATGACTGTGGTATAAATGTCGAGGGAATGTCTGACACAAGATTGGAGGCCGAAGTCAAATCAAGGTTGGGACGTGCAAAAAAGACCTTGGCCGATTTGGAAAAAGAACGGGAGGGGCAAATTACTGAAATGTCTGATGTGAGACGCTCCTTCGATGAACAGACAGCGGCACTTATGGCTCATTTCAAGTTCCAGATTGAGATGGCCACTATGAAAGCCACAATCTATGCACATCTTGTGGCGCGGCACAACAGAGAGATCAAAGCACGGTTAGCGGCCTTGAATAAATGATAAAAGAACCTGGGATTGTCTTAATGTGGCAGTCCCAGGTTCCTATACGCACTTTTTTTCTTGAACTTAGTATCGGAATTAAACACACATCTATTTCCATGAAATTCAAGAAAATCAGACACTCGATACAGGCAAGGCTTGTACGAGTGGAGCGTAAGTGTGACTTAATCATTACCGAAGTGGTGATGTTACGTGCTGCGCTCACACAACGCCCGAAGATTGACGATGTAGTAAATCAGCTTAATGCAGCAGCCAAACGTATGGCCAACCAATGTGAGCAGGAGCGTGAGGCAGTGCGCAGATTGTATAACCGTCAAGATCCCATCCGATGAACGTCGCAGAACTTGTTGTACTTCACTGGGAGTGGATACAATGTAAGGCACGTCGTTTCTGCCAGGATAAATTTGAAGCCGAAGATCTCGCATCAGAAACCATCTATAAATGTCTCAGAAATAGCGATCGGTTCAATCCGTCCAAGAGCTTCAAACCGTGGGTACTCACCATTATGGTTAACACGTATTGTACCTGGTTCAATCGCCAACAATGTGTGCCTATGCTGCCTATCGTAAACGAGGATATGTATAGCCACTATGACACAGCAGACCAACGCACTCACCTGCTTACAATAATCAAAACGATACGCGAACTTTCTCAACGTTCGTGCTGTATCGAGTGTGTTCTGCTTTTTGCCAAGGGTTATGCTTATGAAGAAATTGCGAGAATCAAATCCATACCTGTTACTACGGTCAAAAGCCGAATCCGGGACGGGCGCGGAATGTTGCGTGAGGCTCTTTTGTGGCCACAATGTCAGTAAATGTTAAGGTGCTAAAATGGAGATTGTTACGATTGCACAAATCGTAATTATTGGCTAACTTTACAGTATAATAAAAAATACAAAGTCAACCAATTAAAACCATCCTGATTATGGCAACCAAAAACAATTTCCGCTCCAAAGTAATGAAATACGCGTGGCAGCTGTTCAACGCAACACATCAAACCTGGCGTACCTGTATGCTCAAAGCGTGGCAACTTTACCGCCTTGCGAAAGCAATGCGCGGTGGCGTGGTTCACTTCGCATACGCCAAAGCCGATGGTTCTATCCGTAAAGCCGTCGGCACCCTGGTTAATCTTCCATCCGGAGCTACTCTGGGTGGTAAGCGTGTTACCAAGCCGTCATACAAGACCTTTGCTTACTTTGATGTGGAAAAGCAAGCCTATCGCTGCTTCAAGATAGAGAATCTCATCTGGGCGGTATAAAGTCGTTTTAAATGGGGTGTAATTCCAACTATCCTTATGTCAATACTTTAAGGCATATTTGGGGTTACGCCTCGTTTTAGCGATTTTTGCAAATCGGCCTCCGTCTTACTTTTTGGTTTACTTTTGTCATATCCTCCCCGAAAGTAAACCAAAAATGCTTACAAAATTCATACTTAGAATTGATAACGAAGATTACGAACTCCAGCCTGATGACTTATTCAATTGGGCTGATATTCAGTGCAGCTATTCACGTGCTGAATATGGTGGAGTGATACGTTCGTTTATGTCAAAGTTTGAGTTTATCAACGAGGCATATCAACGGCTGCTAACCTTGTACGACCAAAAAGGATTCAACGCCACGGCATCGTTGACGCTTTACATCATCAACGATAGCTGGACATACGACCGATGCTTCAGTTGCGACCTCGATTTCACCACTCTATCTTATAATGGAAATGTGTTGTCGATAAATGCCGTTGACAACAGCATCGCTGCACGTATCAAGGCCAATAAGGGCACAAAGTATGAGTTCGAGCTTGGTGAGGATATAGAAGTCAACGGTATGCAATATCGCTTTGACCGTCTTAAGATTCTTGAATGTGCGACTTATACCATCTCGGGAGGTGAGAGTCAGGATGACGGTTCTCTTTTCGGAACATACGAACCCTCACAAGGCTATCGTCTGTATACCGGGTTGACAAATAGCGAGGTCTCTGTCGGCGGAGCAATGATGTATAACGATGACCAGGAAGATACGCCGGAAGGGTTTCTTATACAAGCTCGTAAGGATATAAAAGTTAAATGCGAGTGGCTTATAGATGTCAATAAAATCAAAGGGAGCGCAGAACTCATTCTTGTAAAATATAGAGGAGTTATGACCGAAGTATTAGCCAGCTTAGCGCCTGCGGTAAAGGCAAATCCTCCTATATTCTTTCAAGACTTTGACAGCATAGATGAGGTCAAGGCGCTCATAGATAACAATCCCGGATATAGCCACGATTGGGCTTACGGAGAGTTCTCTGGTTGGGTGTCTGTACGTGGTGAGGTATGGATGGCTGAAACTGATATGATGCTTGGGACCAAACGTTGGATAGATACAGGTGTATCGCGTGACGATTTTACGTCTATGGCAGAATCCGGATCGTGCGAGTTTAATCTGCGTTCCGGAGAAAAAGTTTGTATTTGGTTTGCCTCAGATGAGACTCGCGAATACGGATATAAAAAGAGCGAGATAAAATTCACGTGGGAAAACCGCGGTGATGCCGTAATGATTGATTCTGTATCGCCTCAGACACTTGTAGAACGTCTGCTTTGGAGAATGGGAGCCGACTGCGATTGCATCATATCTGAAAAAGACCCCCGTCTTGCCAATGTGCTTCTTCTGCCGGCCGAAAGCATCCGCCAATTGGATAAACCTAAGATTTACGCCTCGTTCAACGATTTTTGCAATTGGATGGAAACAGTTTTCGGTTACACATATACTATTGACGATGAAAACAACATCTTAGAGTTCCGGCACCGGTCTGAAATATTCAGCGCCATTGCCCCGGTGGTTGACATCTACGATGTAAAAGATCTTGACTATTCCATCAATAAGGACGTTCTTTATTCATCGGTTGAAGCAGGATATAACAAGCAGGATTATGAGGGTGTGAACGGCCGTGATGAGTTTAACTTCAGCAATTCATATACCACCACATTCCCCATCAGTGGGAAGAAGCTGGAACTTAAATCTGCTTTTCGTGCCGATAGTTACGGTTTAGAGTTCCTGGCGCAGAAACGTGGTCAGGATACGACCGACAATCAGAGTGACAACACAATCTTCTTTGTCAGCGGCATTGATGCCGGCAATGTCTATATTCCCGACCGGTCTCATCAGATTGATGGCTCGATTACCGGGACGCTCATCAACGGTGAGTTTTCCCCAGTGAACTGTATCCACGCCAACCGCGAGTATATATCGCTGATGGCTGATTCGATGAACCTTGAATTTGCATCCTCCGAAGGCAATACAGATATTGTAGTTGACGGCTTCGGAATGTCGGAAAACATTGAGCTGAGCGATTGTGAGATGTTATCGGCAGGGATACTGAAATTCACCATAGCCGAAGCCGTGATTCCTGATGATCTCAACAGTCTCATCCGAGTTCATTCGGATGGGTATGTGTACGAAGGCTTCATTAAGGATGTCACTATGAAATACGCACGTGAGGAATCCGTCGAGTATCAACTTTATGTAAAAACGAAATACCAATGCTGATAAGCCCATTTACACCATTATCATTCACCGAGCATAAGACCGACGGTATAGAAAGCCCGTACATTCAGGTCTTCTCTCCCTGGGATAAAATTCTTATCGAGGTGTTCTGCACACCCGATGAGGATGTCGGTGTTGTGGAGCTATTTGCCGAACCTGGGCACATACTCATTGACACCATATCTTTCTCGGAATGGGAAATCAATGATGATACACGGCTGCTGTTTGCGCAGTTGTCACCAGGCACTGGTTTCTTCACATTACAGATAGGTGGTTATAAGAGCAACGTGTTCAAAGTTACTGATAACGCTTTTGAGCTGTCACAGACCACGCTAATTCAATACTCTCATCGCAACAACCTGCAACGTACCGATGTGGCATTCTTCATTGACCGTATGCAATATTTTTTTGACCTCAGGGTTCATGGTGGCTTCAAGGACAGCGATTGGGCGTTTGGCATAGATAACGAGCAGTTTGTAACGCCCCTGGCCGATATTTCCCAGCTCTTTGCAATGGAATCCACACAGAAGAAATTCACACTCGGCGATAGTCGTGGTGTTCCGGTATGGTTTGGTGAAATGCTCAATAGGATACTAACCTGTTCACACGTGTATTTCGATGGAGTGAAATATGTAAGGAAAGAGAGCAGCGTCCCGGAGATGACTACACAGCTTGAGGGTGTCAACAGTTTTGTGTTCACTCAACTGCTTCAACAGTCGCACTTCCTTGACCCGGTAATCGAACAAACCAATCAGGCATTGATACGACGTTACAACAACACCGAGTATCGCAAAACAGATAATTATCATAATCGTATAATAAACTAAGTATGGCATTAACACAGACTGAATTTCAGAAAATTGTCGATGCGGTACTTTCGTCCGTCCGAACCAACTCAAAGGAAATCAATCAGCTCACGGCAGTGACTATGCTGAGCGATTCCAACTACTTTGAGATAGACGGAGGAAAGAAAGTATCGTTTCGCGTGCTGAGTGAGCTGATTTCGTCAATGGCATCCCAGGAGAGAGATTCGTTACAGACAATGATAGCGAATAATGTACTCGAAGACGTGAGGATCACCTCCACCGAGACCACTGCCACCATTGAAATCTCATCGAAAGGCAAGACTATCAGCACCAGCATTCCGTTGGCCAGTTCGACCGAGGCCGGTTTTATGACCGCTGCCGATAAGGTGAAACTCCAACGAACCTACGAAAATGTAGACAAAACACTGACCGCTGCCAATCAGGCCGTATCAGAAGCAGCCAAAGCTCAGAGTACAGCGAATCAAGCCGTATCAGATGCGGCCAAAGCTCAGAGTACAGCAGATACAGCAAAAACATGGGCTCAGACTGCCAATAATGGCATAGTTGCACTGCACAAAGAGCAGGATGTGCAGAACGGCCGCATAATGGCGTTGGAGGGTCAGATTTCGGAATTTGACGGAGTGTATACCTCGGCTGAAATTGAGAATCTGCCCGCGGGGACGTATTACGACACTGATGAGAAAATCTTTGTGGCCAAGGGTGCCGACGGCTCGATCGCCGAGGCAGCGATAGGTGACCTGGAGGGTAGCACGATATATAAGTGTGGCGACCGTCTTTATCATTTCAACGACAGGGAGTTTGTGCGTTATGTGGATGAGGCGGATACAGAGAAGATGGCTACCAGCCTGCGTAACGGAATCATACTTGCCGGGAATGCAGCCAAGGCTGCGCAATCCACGGCTGACAAGGCGGCCGGAGATATTGAGCTGCTGCGCGATGCGATAGAGGAGGCCGATTATGCGAGCAAGGATGATGTGACCGATGCGGTGAGTAACGCTATCGCGGCGCAGAACCGTGCTATCGGCACTCAGATGCGTGAGGTGAACGCAGCGATCGAAGCAGCCCAGGACACGGCAGACAAGGCGGCCGGAGATATTGAGCTGCTACGCGATGCGATAGAGGAGGCCGATTATGCGAGCAAGGATGATGTGACCGATGAGGTTAGTAACGCTCTCGAGGCACAGAACCGTGCTATTGGCACTCAGATGCGCGAGGTGAACTCGGCGATAAACGGTGTGGCCACCGACCTTCTTGAGACAAAGACCGACCTGGGCGACCGTCTGGTTGTGGCCGAGATGGATATTTCCAATCTGACAGGCGAGTTAGCTTCGTTGAAAGAGGGTAGCGGCTGTGCGGTAATGCCGTTTTTCACAACTACGAAGGGCTTGCAGGGTGGCACCACCCCGAGCGCGGAGAAGGGCGAGAGCGGCAATGTGGTGCTCAACCTTTCGAGCGGCCTGTTCCTGCTGCAATCGGGAAGCAAATTCTATGCCGACTTTGAGGGTAGCGAGCAATACGGCACAGTGACATCCGAGGGTGTTCGCCCCGTGGCCGGGAAGCTGTATGTGAACCGCCGAGGGGGTGAGATCTACTACCTGAAAGGGAGTGCTTTGGTTACCGTGGCCAACAGCGCGGATATTGCGGAGCTTCAGGAGGCGATTAATGCACTCGTGCCCCGGGAGAAAGGCAGCACCTTCCGCCTGACGGGTACGATGCCCGACGGATACACCGAGGCCGATTGTGTATTCAACGGTGAGCCATTCGAGGTGGATGCCGAGGGACGCTTTGACCTTATCGACCCGAAATATGCGCCCGAGAGCTACGAGGGGTTGTACTTAGGCCGATTCAAGACCATTGATTATATCAGTGCCGACCCTGAGAAATTCACGAGCGCGAAGCAGATGTTTGCAGCCTCCAAGAATAAGGGCGGTGTGAACCTGAAGCGTGTGAACCTGTCGGGGCTTGATACGCGGAATGTGACCGATTTCACAGGGATGTTCTCAGGCAATACGATGCTTGAGGAACTTGATGTGCGCGAGTTTGATACATCGAATGCGGTTACATTTAGTGCTATGTTCGGTAACTGTTCATTACTGACGGTGCTTGATGTGAGCGGATTCGACACGTCGAAGGCGACAAATATGGCGAGTATGTTTGCGAGCTGTTCATCACTACGGGAGCTTGATGTGCGAGGTTTTGATATGAGCGGAGTGACCACA
Source organism: uncultured Bacteroides sp. (assembly GCA_964531245.1). Classification (GTDB taxonomy): domain Bacteria; phylum Bacteroidota; class Bacteroidia; order Bacteroidales; family Muribaculaceae; genus CAG-873. The sequence goes on from CAZHDH010000003.1 coordinate 29,312, forward strand.
CCCCAGGCTATGTTTTCGGGGTGCGGACGATTGCGCGAGCTTGATGTGAGCGGCTGGGATATGGGGGCGGCGACAACACTGAGCGGAATGTTCAATAACTGCAGAGGGTTGGTGTATCTTGATCTGAGAGGTTGGGATGTGTCGAATGTGACGTATATAGGGAGTCTATTCAAGAACTGCGAAAGTCTGCGTGGTATTAACCTGCGCGGGTGGAACACTGAGAATGTGAATAATATGGTGGGAACGTTCTGGGGATGTGAGCAGCTTGAAGAGCTGGATCTGAGTGGCTGGGACACGTGCGCAGTAACGAAGATGAACGATATATTCAGGGCGTGTGGTCGTTTGAAGCGACTGAACCTGCACGGCTGGGATATGAGCGCTATCGAACGGCCGAATTTAGAGTCTCAGATGACCACGTGGAAGTGTCTGGAGGAGCTGGATATGAGCGGAGTGAATTTGGAGAGTGTGGACGACCTGTGCACTTTCTTCAGCATACTGACGCGGCTTGAACGCTTCAATATGCGTGATATGCTGTTGGGCGTTAGCGATACAGATCAACTGTTCTCAGATTGTGCCCGATTGAAAATGGTTGATTTGCGCGGAGTGCGTAGCACCTATGACGATCTTAACACCAACCATACGTTTGAGTACACAGTGTGTCAAAGTAGCCTTGAAGATGTGTATGTAGACAGCCTGGCATGGCTGGAATACTCCGATTTTCTGGGATGCAATGCGCTGATACACGTTGGGTCAGAACTTTACCGCGTGGTGGAAGACGGTATGAATGTGGAGCGCAACAAGCTGACACGATATGTAACGGAGCGGGATATAAGCGAAACTGCAAACAAAATCGACAGCCTGCCGATCGTGTATGACACGTGGATAAACCTCTGTCAGCTTATGCCATTCGCGCCCGGGAAGATGTATTTTGCCACCGACACGGGCGATGTGTTCGTGGGTGAACAGCGGCTTTATCCGTCCGGTCCAGGCAAATTCCGCCTGACGGGCACCATGAATGATGGGTATACAAAAGCAAGCTGTAAATTTAACGGTTACGATTTCGATGTGGACGAGAACGGCCGGTTCGATTTAAACGACCCGAAGTATGCGCCTGAAAGCTATGCAAATCTGTACCTGGGCAATAAATTTAAGTCCATTGAATATATAAGCGCAGACACAGAGAAGTTCACAAGTGCGGCTAATATGTTTACTGCAAATCCATGGCAGAGTGCTACACTGAAACGTATAAATTTAGATTACCTTGACACTTCGAATGTTAAAGACGCTTCGATGATGTTTTGGGCTTGTCAATCTTTACAGGCCCTCGATGTCTCCAAATTGAAAATGCCGAAGTGTACTGATATGACTAATATCTTCGGTTATCTGAAAGTCCCAGAATTAGACTTGTCGGATTTTGACACTTCAAGCGTAAAAAATATGACAGGGATGCTTGCAGCTTTAACAGCTCCTCTAAATCTCTCAAACTTGGACACATCTAACGCAGAGGATCTTCAAGGAATGTTCTGCGAATATGCTTATCCACATATTGATCTTTCCTCATTTAACACGTCAAATGTAAAGAGCGTACATCAGTTATTTTATGCATGTCCTCATATTCAGACTATCGTGCTTCCGCCGTTTACCTCCGGGAAAGTTCAAGATTTTTACTGTATGTTTGCTGGGTGTTCGGAGGTTACAGAATTAGTGATCCACATTAATTTTGCTGGTGCAACGAATGTTAGCTCAATGTTCTATGCGTGTAGCAAACTGTCCTCAATAACCGGAACTGTTAGTGGTCTGAAGTTGAGCTTAACTCTTGGTGATACCAAAATCACCAACGCCGATATATTCTTTGCCGCCCTCGAAACTGTGACCTCTACACAGACACTTACGCTACCTTCGACCTGCTCATATACGCAGGCTCAACTCGCGGCGGCGAACTCTAAGGGCTGGACAATAACAGGAGGTGTCTTGTCTAAATAATTATAAAAATCAAAAGTATAAATATGTTACAGGAATCTTTTACAACCGTAATTCTTAAAGCCGATAAGTCTCATAAACTCACTCAGGTCGGGGATATTGACTTTAAAGAACGAATCATATCAGAGACAGTCGCTCTCGGCAGATACGATTCGGCCGAGAACTGGCGCGAAATCACTAATGAAGAAGCAGAGGAATACCTCCGACAGCAGAAAGCAGCCATCGGAGCCGAAATGAATAAAGCCCCTGCGACATCTACGCAAAATAATTGACTTGACAAAATAATGGCGATAATAGGAAGTCAAGATTCCATTTCCGCGGCATCAATCTCATCGGCATATTTCTCAAGGCGGTGAGCGATGTCGCGGAATGCGTTTGCAAGAGTGGTGTATTCCTCAGCGGTAAACGTCCGCTTACGATTGCACACCTCACAGCCGTGGAGTTTCTGTGAAAGCCACGATTGTGTGCGATGAAAGTATTGTTCTGCGAGCTGTGTTTTATTCAGCAGGCCGTTAAGTTCGTTAAAGGCCACCCATACAGCTCCCATTTTTTCAGTTACAAGTTGAGCACGGCGATATGCCGGATCGCACATTTCTTCAAAGGTTCAGAAATTCGCGCATTAATAAATTTATTTTTACCTTTGCATTGTAGAAGTCAAGATATTAAATCATATATGGATAATAAAAAACCAACGATTTTATCCCCTCTCAAAACCATTATTTTTGAGTACTGCGCCCCGAATAAAAAAATTCCATTTTTTCTGAAAAAAGTAGGTCAAATACTTGTCTATATGGAGCAATTTTGCTACCTTTGCAGTGTCAATATTCATACGCACATTTACATTATGAAGTATTCTGAATTGGAAGCCGAACTAAAGGCCGCAGGATGCTATTTGGCACGTAAGGGTGGTAATCACCTCATTTGGTTCTCGCCTATAACCGGAAATTATTTTCCAGTAGGCCATCACGGATCAAAGGAGGTTCCGACCGGAACAGTCAAGAGCATTCGACGTCAAGCCGGAATTGATAAACGCCGGTAAGATGTTCCAAGAAGAAAATGAACGAGAATTATTCTCGTTCATTTCTTCAAATGTAAATCAGGAAAGTTTATTATTGGCTCTAAGGAAGCCTAAATTTAGGCTTCCTTTTGTATAGATTAATATAAACTCAAAGATAAATGAAAGTAAACATTGTATTTGAAATGGCTCGTGATGGTGGCTGTTCTTGTTATGCCACTGAGGATATTCCAGGAATGGGGCTGAGTGGCTACGGCAACACTCCTGCCGAAGCCCGTGCCGATATGCTCCAAGCGTATCAGGAAATTTCGCAGATTATGGCTGAGGAGGGTAAACCTGCACCACTTCTTGACTTCGTTTACCATTACGATATGAAATCTTTCTTTAAGTACTTTGATTTTCTAAACGTTTCACGTGTAGCGCAGCGAGCAGGTATCAACCCATCGCTAATGCGCAAATATGCCGCTGGTGTGGTAAAAGCTGGTGAAGCTCAATATCAGAAACTACAAAAGGCGATTTCAGAAATGGCTGCTGAGATGTCGGCGGCCTGTTTCTAAATAAACAGATCTTCCTCATCAGGCGTGACGCATTGGATATAACTCAAAATATGGCAACCAACCAACTCAAAGAAATAATTACCCTTTTAAAGTGGGGGAATATCTCCAAAGACTACTTCGGTTTCTCACGCGGTTGGATATACCAACGCCTCAACGGTTACGACGGGAACGGCAACAAATGTGACTTTACTGATGAGCAAAAAGAAATACTGCGGGAAGCACTGCGAGATATAGCGGCCAAACTCAATCAGGCCGCTGATGAAATATAGCTCTTGATTATGTTTAACTTCACCCGAATACGTTCAGAGCTGCGTATTCACTGTATCGGATAACTTGTAGTTCTTTTCGTCATTCATCTACAAAATCCGATACCCGGCCCGATAGACACAACCGTCTGTTGGGCTTTTTCGTGCATTTTTTCTGAAAAAAGTTGACAAAAAATTTGGTGGTTAAACAAAAGTTTACTAACTTTGTAATGCCATAAGGCACATAACAAAAAACATCTCAACGGATATGACAGATGAAGAATATGAAAGTGAGGTTGAAGACCTCGGAGAAATGCTCCGAAACCTCCGCCGAATCAAGGATAAAGGTCTTAGAAAATGGCTCTTACGAGAAATCAGAGCACAACTTCTGAAAATCGTAAACGCCGACTAATTAACCTGCTCTCCCTCAACTCGGGGGAGAGCCAATTACCACCAAAACTATGACGAACGAGGAATTTCGAGAAAAACATAAAGACAATCCCATACTTTCTAAAATCGAAGACCTTAAAGAGGGAGACCTTCTGCGAGTGCTGAACGCATCATACATAGCAAAACGTTTTTTTGGAAAGTCTAAGGGGTGGTTCTCTCAAAAAATTAACCATCACGTGAAAAATGGTGTGCCTTCTCAGTTCACCCCTTCAGAAATTGAGACGCTGAGAAATGCCTTGTACACACTCTCAATCGAACTTCAGGAAATAGCCGACGATCTGCAATAACCGTATCTTCATCTGTCATTAATTTGCAATCTCGGTACCTCCGGCCCGATAGACATCCGTCTGTCGGGCCTTTGCTTTTCAGAATCACCTCGTCACTTTTTTAAATCCCTTAAAATAGGATAGTTAACCATTCTTGCTTATTTGCAAAAATCTCAGAACGTCTGATTGCTTATCTCTTTTGCTTATTTTTGTTGAAAATAAGCGATTATGAAGATAGCATCTGACAAAATCAAGCATTTCACGGCCTGCGCACTGGTCTCATTCATCACATCGATAGCCGAAGTGATTTTAGGTGCGACATTCAGTCACGCCCTAATTGCCGGCTTTATCGCAGGCGTCGCCATTGGTGTCGGCAAGGAGTATGGTGATAAATGCGCCCCGGGCAACCGTTGGGATTGGATGGATATTGCAGCTGATGTGCTGGGGTCTGTTCTCGGAGCTGCTATCGGTTCAACTTGCTATTACTTAAACTAAATATACCGCTATGCAAAATTTATCAGAGATACTTCGGTGGCTGTTTACTGCTTTGGGGGCTATGGTAGCGATTCTTGAACCCACGCTGCCATACCTCGTTATTTGTACGATAATGATACTGGCCGATTGCTTCACAGCTTGGCAGCTGGGACGGCGTGCCCGTAAGTTCTACCCCGACAAGGTGAGTGAAGACGGAAAGAAATTCAAAAGCCAGCATTTCGGCAAAGTCATTATGACGCTGCTGAAAGCGTGGGCACTCATTATAATGGCTTATCTTATGGAGTGCCATATAACTGACGGATTGCCTATTGACCTTACCAAGGTAGCGGCCGGAGCCATTTGCTTTTGGCAGATATGGAGCATCCTTGAAAATGAAAGTTCGTGCAACGGTGCTCGCTGGGCTAAACTGATGCAGAAAATACTCATTGATAAGACCTCCCGACATTTTGACGTAGACCTTTCAGATATAGCTCCCGAGAAATGAAAACATTAAAATTAGGCTGCCGTGGATCTGAGGTAAAAACACTTCAGCGCAAACTCAACCTTATAGCTGACGGCATTTTCGGAAAACAGACCGAAGATGCAGTAAAAGAATTTCAGAAAGCGCACTCACTGACAGCAGACGGCATTGTCGGGGCTGCTACATGGAGAGCCATCGGTATCGGAACGTCCCGAAACATTGACCTTATCATCGTGCATTGTTCAGCCACACCTGAAGGAGAAGATTACGATGTCAGGCATATACGAGACATACATCTGGCCCGAGGATTCTCAGATGTAGGCTACCATTATATCATATACCGTGACGGAACCATAGTGAAAGGACGTGATGAAGCTGTAGTGGGGGCACATTGCCAGGGGTACAATTCACGGTCAATCGGTGTATGCTACATTGGTGGATGTGTATCCCGTAAAGACCCCAAATGGCAAAACAAGCCTAAGGATACCCGAACACCGGCACAGAAGGCAGCCCTCATCAAACTACTCACCGAGTTACGCCGACGTTATCCCAACGCCACCATACACGGCCACAACGAATTTGCAAACAAAGCCTGTCCGAGCTTCAATGCAAGACAGGAATATAAAAACATCTGAGCGATGAGACTACTATTGATATTAATATGTGCGATGTTTCTTGCAAGCTGCCACAGCGCAAGGGTCGCTCCCAGGACGGAACCGGTCATCCTCAACAATACGGACGAAACGAAAGTGGAATATATAGAGCGTGTGGTGCTCGACACGGTAATTGTTACGGTTACTATCCCTGCCGAGACAGCAAAGCAAGTTATCCCTGACAGTACAAGCCATTTGGAGACAAACTTTGCAGAGTCTGATGCGTGGATAAATCCCGATGGCACGTTAGGGCATTCCCTTACAAACAAACCGCAGGCATTCAAAAAGCCGGTCGTGGCACCCCGAAAGGAAATCCAAAACAATCAGACCAAGGAAAGCTTCAAAGAAGTGCCTGTTCCTTACCCCGAATACATAGAGGTGGAACGTAACTTTACCAACTGGGAACGCATAAGGCTCAAAGGATTTTATTACCTGCTCGGTTTACTGATACTGATGTTCGGATGGAAATATCGAAAACTAATTGCAAAAATAATAGGTGTATAACAGACTAACAGAAGATGAAAATAGCCCCGTTGTGAAACGTGGCTATTTTTTTGTGTCATAACCGCACAATTGCAGTTCCGGATAGTAATATTGACGCAGTGAGCAAGACGACGTTTCAGAAGATGTGTCTCACTCGTAAGGGTTGTCAGTCAGGCAGCCCTTATTTCTTTAACGATAGGTCGAGGGAATCAAGGAAGGCAACGATACGGTCAGCCGATATTTTGCCGAGCTGAGGGATTTTACGCAAATCACAGTAAGAGAGATTAACGAGGTCGCCAAGTGTTTTGACCCCGGCCGATTCCAGCGAAAGCAGAAGTCGCAAAGGCAGATCAAACTCCACCAGCTTAACCCTCATAAGCCGCTCGATATGCAGCCGGGGTTCATCGTATTTATCAAACTCGCAATAGTCAGAGGGAGAAGTAATCATAACAGAGAGGGTAAAAAGAGGAGGTGGGAACCACCCCACCTCCGAAGTCAAACCAATAAAACCATCCTGGGAGCAGGAATGAAATTATTGTGCTGCAAATTTACGACATTATTTTAGATTATCCAAAACCTTACGCACAGCTTCAGTAGCCATTTCGGGAGTAACTTGGATGTAAGCATACAGACACGAGCCGCGTCCACGCATACTATGGCCAAGTATGTAATCAATGACCGAGGTCTGGACACCAAGGTCAAAGGCGTGTTGAGCGAAAGACTTACGTGCTGAATAGAACACAAAATATTTTATTCCTGTAAGCTGCTCTATTTTTTTGATATAAAGAGAAGCACTACCTCTCAAAGACGTTCCTGTTTTGTATACGTGAACGCCAAGTCTCCCATCTGGTCCCTTATAACGGTTGATGATTTCCCAAGCCTCATCGGGAATTATAAACTGCGTAGGGACTATGTTCCCGGCTCTGTTACTTATTTTAGAACGGATATACTTGATGTACGGCTTATGTTCATCGAAATTGATTGTAGCGATGTCCGCCATATTAAGGCCACCGAGATAGTAAGAAAGCATAAACATATCACGCCACCTACGGATACCGGGCGATGTAAGCTCCAGGTCTCGGATTGCCTTTACCTCATCCACGGTAATCCACGACTGGCGAATAGGGGTCTGTGGCAATTTATAGCCTAAGAATGGGTCAGTGTTATAATGAGCGTAACCACATCGTATAGCATAAATAATAACACTACGGAATTTTGTCATTAATAAATTAATCGTGCCAGGGCTAATATGAGTATTTTTGAGGCTCTTATCCAACAGTCTGACTGTCGTATAAGTTACCGACTGAATTAGCATATTCATATTGACGTGCTTGGCGAGGGATCTCCAAGCACTTTTGTATGAGTTGATGGTAGATTCTTTACAAGACAACGTATTCAAGTACTCATCAACCACTGATTGAATTGTTCTGTTCTTTGTCTCTGGTGTAGTGGTGAGAACACTTAGGAGCTCGGTGCAAGTTAACCCCTGGGCATATTCCACTTCATCCAGGAGGTCTTGATATTTCTGGATTAATTTGCGTAACTTGACATTGAGAGCCGGAGCGTCAAGGCGACGGACAACGGCACCGTTTTTAAATTCGTGGACGGTATCCACAATAATTGGAGTAGGGATATAACGGGTTTTACCGTTATGAGAGAGCGCGATCCTTACTTTGTGACGGCCATCCTTGAGGGCTTTATTAGGCAGAATAACAGCAGAAAAATTAGCCATAATTGTTGAATAATGTTAAAAAAGGCGATGAAGATATAAGTAAAACCGGTGATTGTCAGACAATTTTTGGACAATTTTTGGACAATAAAACGGTAACAAAATGGCCAAAAAAGGCGATTTTTCGGTAGTTTTGGGGTATCATAATTGAGAGTTTAAATTTGAAAACGTTACTATCTAAATGCTTGAAAGTGCGCTAAATAGGTGTGCGGCAGCGTTATTTTTAGCACATATAGTTGCATAGCTCAGTGAGAAGTCGTAAATTTGCACGATAAACCAATCTATCCCACTACACTGTTATGACGGTAGACCATAAAAGACTGCTCCGCACGCTGAAAGATTACTTCTTCATCACTCTTGGCGTCTCAATATACGCCTTTGGCTTTTCGGCATTTATCCTGCCGCATGATGTTGTTATCGGTGGTCTGGCCGGTCTTTGCACCATTCTGTATTTCACGCTCGGAATTCCTATCGCGGTGGCCAACTATGCACTCAATCTTATCCTGCTGGCCATAGCATACAAGGTGGTGGGTCGACAGTTTGTGATCGGCACTATATTCGGCGCGACGATGATTTCGCTGATGATGGGCGTCACAATCCCGCTTTGTGGTGATATATTTCATCTCGATCCCTTCCTGAGCTGCGTGATCGGTGGTATTCTGGCAGGTATCGGTATCGGTATGGCTTTTGTGCACGGCGGATCAAGCGGTGGCACCGACATCATAGCCGCTATGGTATCAAAGCACACCAATCTGACAATAGGCCGTATGATGATTTATGTGGATATGTGCATCATTTCCTCGTCTTACCTCATCTTCCATAAGATTGATACTGTGGTGTATGGCTTCATCGTGCTCTTTATGTGCTCGTATATGGCAGATCTGATGATCAACAGCAGCCGACAGGCAGTGCAATTCCTGATCATATCGAAGCGCTGGCAGGAAATTGCCACGGCTATCAATAACGAGGCTCGCCGAGGCTGCACTGTCCTATCCGGTATGGGTTGGTATTCAAAACAGGATGTTAAAGTGCTGTTGGTTATGGCGCGTAAGATTGAAAGCGTCCTGATTTTCCGCATTATCAAGAGTATCGACCAGGAGGCCTTTATCTCGCAGTCAAATGTCAACGGTGTCTATGGTCAGGGTTTCGACCAAATGAAAGTGCGTAAGAAGATAAATGATACCCAGCCACGCAATGCTCATCACGATAATCCGCCTATCGATGAGGAAATCAAAGGCACCGGCACCGGGCACCGAATGATTTAAAAACTTTACCTGCAACCTTGAATCTAAAAAACTATGAATAATATGCTTTTGCGCGCCCTTTCGGGGGCAGTATATGTGGCAGTTATTGTCCTTTGTGTATTATATGGCCCGCGGTGGTTCACCCTGCTTATGGGCGTTTTGGGTGTAATTGGCATCAGCGAAGTGGTGCGTATGATCTGCCGCGACGCTCGTCGCTTCGTAGCCGCCGAATATGTCGACCTTGGGTTCTACGCGTTGATTTTGCTTTATCCGCTGTTTATGGCTAATCTGGGCGGTGATGCGTTCAAGATCGTAACCGCACTTGCCTTTATCTACCTGCCTCTGCGAATGATTCTCGCCGTGATGCAACGTGGCGACGACGCTTTGCGCCAGGCAGTAGGAGCCTTTTTCGGTTTTATCTATGTAGGCATGCCACTGCTGCTTGCAAATTATTGCTACTCCACCGTATATGTTTTTGCGCCCGATCGGGCTGTCACAGTCATGCTGCTGTCGTTTGTTCTTATATGGCTTAATGATACAGGCGCATATCTGAGCGGGCGCACATTCGGTCGTACAAAACTATGCGAACGCCTTTCTCCCAAAAAGACCTGGGAGGGCTTCTGGGGTGGCTTTGTCCTGTGTATAGCAGCCTCGGTGGTGTTCGCTTTCTGCGTCGGGTATAACCCTCTGATCCTCGGTTGCTACGGCGCATTGGTGAGTGTCGCCTCCACTTATGGCGATTTGTTTGAATCGCTCATCAAGCGTCGTTGCGGTGTAAAGGACTCCGGTACCCTGATTCCGGGCCACGGTGGTATCCTCGACCGCATAGATTCCTATCTTGCCGTAGCTCCCATTGCTGCTCTCATGCTTTTTGTCCTTTACTGAAAAATCTGATAATATATGAAACACTACTTCTTGCCGGTAGCCGTGGCTGCACTATGCGCAGGCCACGCATACGGCACCGATGCCCTCAGGGTAAATCAGGTTGGCTATCTGCCCGGCGACATCAAAACCGCCGTCTATATCGGTGATACCGACCCCTCGCGTATGACCTTTGAACTCGCATCTCCCACCTCCGGTATCGTGGCCGTGGATTCGGTGGTGAATGCTGCTCCCTGGGCTCCGCTGGCCCATGCTGCCCGTATTTATTTCAGCAGCGTTAATAATCCCGGTGAATATGTCCTCACAGCTAAGGTGGATGGTAAGGTAGCCGATGTTGTCAAGCTATATATAGGCGACGATGCCTACTCACGCCTCAACCTCAACGAACTCCCGCTGGTCTACCTGCGCCAGCAGCGTTGCGGCTACAATCCAGTGCATAACGAAAATTGTCACCAGCACGATGGTATCCTGGTGCTTGCCGGCGACCTTGACGGTACACACGTGGATGTAACCGGCGGCTGGCACGATGCCTCAGACTATCTGCAATATCTCACCACATCGGCCAACACAGTGTATCAGATGCTCTTTGCCTATCGCGAAAATCCGGATATCTGGGCTGATGAATATGACGCCGCCGGGCGCCCCGGCAAAAATGGCGTGGCCGATATTCTCGATGAAGCTCGTTGGGGACTCGAATGGATGGTGAAGATGAATCCATCTGACACTCTTTTCCTAAATCAGATAGCCGACGACCGCGACCATCGTTACGGCGGTATCCCGTCCGGCGACAATGTGGATTATGGCTGGGGTGCCGGTGGTGCCCGTCCTGTGTATCCCTGTATCGGACACCCTGCCGGTCTTGATAAGTATAAGAACGAAAGCTGGGGTTTGGCCTCAAGTGTGGGCAAGTTTGCATCATCGTTCGGTCTGGGAAGCGAAGTTTTTGCTGACCTTGATCCCGAATTTGCCGCCGACCTCGCACGTCGTTCAGCCGTGGCATACGATTTAGGTAAGGCCAATCCCGGAGCGTGTCAGACCACCTCGACAGTGTCACCTTATTATTACGAAGAGGACAACTGGGCCGACGATATGGAGCTGGCTGCCATGGCCCGCTATCGTGCCACCGGTGATCAGGCTTACCTATACGACGCTGTAAACTATGGCCGCCTGGAACCCGTAACCCCCTGGATGGGCGCCGATTCTGCTCACCACTACCAATGGTATCCCTTTGTAAACCTCGGACACCTTGAACTCGCCCGCACTCAGGGCGATGCTGGAAAAGAATTTGTGCGGAATATGCGCAGCGGCCTGCGTCGTGTCAATGATAAGGCCGAGGAAAACGCTTTCCTGTGCGGATTGCCCTTCATCTGGTGCTCAAACAACCTGGCTGTGGCTCTGGTGACTCAGGCTATGCTTTATCGCGAGGCCACCGGCGACGAAACCTATCGCGAACTTGAAACCGCCGCACGCGACTGGCTTTTCGGCCTCAATCCCTGGGGACAGACAATGATCATCATGCCATCCGACTGTGGAGTGCCCTCGCCGCTCGATCCCCATTCAGCTATGACTGACCTTACCGTGGGTGGCCGTCCCGGTCGCGATAATCTTGTGGGTGGCCTGGTTGACGGTCCTATATATACCTCGAAATTCAATTCGCTCTGGGGCGTGCATCTGCGCAACGACGATCGCTTCGCACCCTTCCAGAACGATCGCGTTGTCTATCACGACGATTATTCTGACTACTCCACTAACGAACCCACAATGGACGGCACAGCCTCGCTTACCTTCATGCTCGGCCGCCTTTGCTCTCCTGCAAAATAATCAATTCGAAAATATAAAAAAACTGTGTGCCGTCCATACACCGGCACACAGTTTTTTTATGGAACAAATCTCAAAAAGAATATTGCATTGAAGCCAGAATATTGCGCGGGCGAATGCAGAAGTGATACTCGGAGCGCGATAGGGTGCCGTAGTTCGCGTATTCATAACTACGTCGGTTCAAGAGATTATTTGCTGTGAGCGACAGGCGCACCTTATTATTTAGGCGCCACACAGCAGCGGCATCCAGAAGTACGAGATTGGAAGTGTTCCCTTCGGCGAATCGTGTAAGGAAATGCTCGGCTCCTATTGTAAGATGCACATAGTCGGATGGTATAACGGTGGCAAATATATTATGCCGGAACGTATGATAGCAGTTGGTTTCACTCCCGATTTTCAGTGCCGAAAAGCAATAGCTCGCCTCGTAGATAGCCGAAAGCCATTTACAAATGCTGCCCTTTAGATATGGTTTTACAATGGTTGACCAATTACGGTATGGCACCAAGACATTGTCGCGCATAGAGGATGCCGACGAGGTTGCGGCTTCGGCATCAACTCCCGCAACCATTTTACTGTGCCCGAATCCTTTGCTGAATCCACCGTTGACTTTCCACGTTTCAGCGCGGTGAAGCCGGTAGCTGTATGTCGACACTATGAAATCTCCGATAAACAACTGATCGGATATTATTGAACTGCGCTGATGATTATAGTTGGCCGAAAGGTTCAGAAACATAGCCTTCAAAGGATTACGATAGCGATACGATAGCGTTGTTGATATCAGATGTGAATACTTATCGGGATTGGCTGCAATGAAGATATTTCGGTAGTCGGAAAGAATTGGGGCCGTAATATTCAGATATGGCTGCGGAGCACCGAGGTTATAATTTGCCGACGCGGATACATCGGATTTCGATGTAAGCTGGCGTTTTATATAAAGATTGGGTGAGGTGTTTAAATAGTCGTGACTACCGTTTATCTGATAATGCAGCCATTTTAGTGGTACATTAAGAGATGCGCGCCAGCCGTTGCGTTCGTAATCCACCTGCGGGGACACATATAGGTTTGAAGCGAATGCTTTATGAATCCCTGCATTGTCAAAATCGCCAAGGCCTGAAAGACTACTGTTAATTTCGCGATAGTCAAAGTCTAAACCGCCGGAAACATAATATTTCCAGAACCGTGTCATCTTTCCGAGCTTTGTTTCCGTCGTGCTCCTGAAATCTGTGGTACCGATACTTTGCAAAGCGTTTTCAATACCTGTCACGATCAACCTGTCAGGCCGTTGTTCAAATGTATTGCGCGATATCAGTGTGAAAAGCTTTTTATCGTTGCGCTTCACCAGTTTTAGGTCGTTGTTTATCGAAAAAGTTTTGCGACTCACAGATTGGTTTAGGTCTAATGATCCGGAGATTGCCGAATTAGACCTGTCCAATGCACCTGTTACCGAAAGTTGCTCTTTCATAAAATAACCACGTTTGTTTATTTGGCTGAATAATTGAGCCGATAGATTATGGGTCTGCATACGCTGCGAATTGTTCTGTACAAACTTCGGAATCTCAAAGCTGAAATAATCCGTTTTCATACCTGAGTTGTAATCAATGCGATCGCCCATATAGTTGAGCTTAAGACGCATCGAGGCATCTCCTGATTTCCAGCCTGTGATGGCGTTGGCCAGCCACGAAAGATTATCACGTGTCCGCTTTTCGGATAACGGGGCATTAACAATGTCGGCCGATATATATTCAGGCCATAGGGTAGATTTGTAATCGGTCGAGAACATATCGTCAAAATCGTGTTCTTTTATCTCATAAGCAGGATTCCAGCCGGTGTTGTCGGCCTTTAGGGTTATGATGTTTTGTATTTTGGGGTCGATACGCATAGTGTAAACCGAACCGGTATAAAGCAAAGGCTGAATCCCGACGCCGGCTTGCACCACTCCCACCCAGCGGCTGCGCGCATCCTCTTTCAGCTTCAGATTTATGCCGGCCTCCTCCGGAAACTCTATGCCTTCGAGAGCCTTGATGGGCTGATGATTCTCCATCACCTCCACCGAAGCCACATCCTTATACGAAATATTATTGGTAGCCAGCCCATACTGCCCTCCTAAAAAGTCGTTGCCGTCAAGATAAAATTTATTAATGGGCTTCCCTTGATATTTAATGGTGCCGTCATCCTCCACCTTTATGCCTGGAAGTCGTTTTATAACATCAATTATGGCATTATCTTTTGCATCGGCATATTGGGACACATTGAATATCAAGGTGTCTCCCTTGGCGTAAATATCAGGAGCTTTGACTATAACGTCGTTGAGCTGAGTAACTTTAGGATATAAAACGACGCAAGATAAATCGTCTTTGGCGCCCAACGTGCGCGATTCATAGCCCATACAACGGAAAGATACACTGTCGGCCTCGGATTTAGGCGTAATCTTGAAACGGCCATCCTTGTCGGTTGAGCAAAACACTCCTTTCGATTTTACTATACAGCTGATAATAGGCTCATTTGTGTCGGCATCAATCACCGTGCCGCGAAGTTCCCCCGAGTCTGCTGCCGTGGCCGACAGCAGACTCAGGAAAACACAAAGTATAAAAAAGCTGAATCGGTTCATTTATTCCAGTCAAGTTCTATGTAGTCATACTGGATTTCTATCGGATCGTAGGCATCAATCATAGGGTTGCCGGCTTCATCCGTTACGGTGACATGTCCACCTGTTGTTGTTTCGTAATATGAATATGGGTTTATGTCATATCGGTTTTTAGCGTCGTAATACCCACGACGGTTTGTTTTATTGAATGGCACCTTGTAAATGGTGATCGTGCGTTGGGCTTTCGAGTGCATACCTATGCACTCAAAGGTGTAGTGACCCTTTGCATCCGATGCTTTCATAATCAGGCCAGGCAATCCGTGAAGCTTCCACGGGCCGTCAGCCAGCGGAATATCCTCGGTGTAGAATACGGTCCATTCACGTCCGCGGAATTTACAACGCGCGCTCTGACATTCATAGCCCAGTATGTCGGCTATAGAATCGGTAAGTTCCCATTCGAGATCGGGCATTTCCTCCTCGTATCGGAACCAGTCGTTACATATTTTTTCGGTATGTGTGAGGCGTCCGGTCGGGTAGTTCTTGTAGATGGTCATAAACTCGCCCGTGCTAAGTTTGCCTTCCATAGCTGCATTGCCAATCTGTTCCGGAGAGGAACACATAAGAATCGAGTCGACAGTGAGATTTTTGTAGCTTGCAAACTTCGACATACCATCACCCCCTATCTGCAGGAGCATATTGTCGCTTTCATAATCGTCTGACAATGTACCGGTAGTGTCGACACAGCAACGGTAGTTGTAAACAAACTCCATTGTTTCATCGGCTATGGTTTCTGTTTCGGGCACCGACGACGGAAAGATGCTCAACGTGCGGCGTATAGTCTTACCCGAAACGATTGAGGCCGTTACTGTCGCGATGGCAAGAATAAGAATTATTTTCTTCATATTTATTTGAATTGATGATTACGCTGCAAAGTTACCACCACGCGGCGGCTCCAACCGAAAATAATCATTACTCAAACATTATGGAATTATTACTAAATTATTACGCGCCTGCAAATAGCTTTAGGTATACGCATTACTACTGATATAAAATGAGTAATTTTGCAATATGGAAAATAGAATAAAGACATTATATATAGTCACCATCATCGCTATTCTTGCTTTTCTGGGAATGCAGGTCTACTGGCTGCACGGGCGCTATGAATTCTCGTTGCTGGATTATGAGCGCAAAACAGCTGAACGGATTGAAATATGTGTGAACGATTATAATGCGGTACGTGAGAAAACAACAACCACTCTTAAAAGCAGTGATGCTGATACCATTCAGCTGCCTACATTTTCGTTAGAACAGCAATATGGGGATTCGGTAAAGACCAAACGTACCTCAAAGATTTATACCTATCACTTTTCGGCCAATAAGTTGCTGGGGCTTGACCCGGACGTGAAGCTCTCGGACACACAGAAAAAGCAAGCTGTAGATTTGGCAATGCAAAGCCTCAACGAACCTGTAGATTCTGTAATTTTTGACGTAAGCGAAGCGAAGGATGAAAACGAGGCGTGGATTGCAACTAAAAATTTCAGGACTCAACGTAATTGTCCGTTTACTGTTGAAGGTTTAGATTCCATTTTGAATAGTAATGGAATCCGTGCTCAGATAAGTCTGGAATCAGAATCCGGAATGGTATGGGATAATAAAGTGGTTTATCATACTTCGGTTTTTGCTCCGGCGGTTACAGTGGCAATCCCTTACTCTCAGTTGGAAGGAAAAACGGTAAGCATTGTATGCAGTATCAATCCTTTTGATGTGCTTCCGGAAATGTCACAGGCTCTTATTATTACATTGCTGGTTTCGTGTGTTCTCATTATCTGTCTTGTCCTGCAATTTAATACTGTACTCAAGCTGTCGCGCATTGATGAAATGCGCAATAGCTTCACAACCACTATGATTCACGAATTAAAACGACCTATTTCTACCTTGAAGATGTGTGTGTCCGGTCTCAACAACAAGGTGATGACCGATGATATCGACACGCGAAACGAACTGTTGACCGAGATGCGAGCCGCGCTCGACAATCTGTCGGCTTACTTTTCTAAACTCCGCGACATCACATTTAATAATGTGGAACAGATACCGTTGAATATCCAAAACGTAAATCTGTATGAATTGTTTGACAGCGTGGCATCGGCTATTACCATACCTGCGGATAAGAATATAGGTTTTAATAACCGGATTGATAAACGTGTAAACGTCTCAGCTGACCGTTCACATTTATATAACATTGTGAGCAATCTTGTTGAGAATGCCGTGAAATATTCCGGTTCATCTGTTGAAATAAATGCTGATACGACCGAGAGCAATAGTTTCATAGAATTGCATATATGCGATACCGGCAACGGAATCTCGCCGGCAGATCTTAAGCACATATTCAAACGCTTCTATCGCGGTCGTGCCTCGGCTGGTGAGCAACCCGGAATGGGACTCGGACTGGCCTACGTTAAACTGCTTGTGGATGCTCACGGCGGTCGCATTTCGGTTGAAAGCACAGATGGTAAAGGCACGTGTTTCACTATAAAGCTTCCCCAATAATGAAAGCGATAAGGATACTGCTGGTTGATGACGACCTAAAAAACTCAATGCTGCTCAAACGGTTTATCGAGAGCGAAGGCTATGAAGTAATTTATGCCAACAACGGCCGGGTAGGTCTGGAAATGTATCACGAGATTCGTCCCGACCTGATTTTGTTGGATATCAATATGCCCGAGCTTGACGGTTTCGAGATGGCCAGAATTATCCGTAAGAATGATAAGAGGGTGATTATATTCTTTCTAACCGACCGTACCGATAAAGTTGACCGCCTTCACGGTTTTTCTCTGAAGGGCAACGACTATATTCCAAAACCGTTTTATCCCGAGGAGCTCATCGCCAAGATAAACGAGCGGTTTGACAGTATGATCGTGAATCAGGATGTGGAGTATCAGCTCGGAGCAACCGTCTTTCGTCCCAACCTTTCCTCCCTGACCTATAATGGCGAGACACACTCGCTATCTGTGCGGCAGACTGAAATCCTGCAGATGCTTGCCGAAAATATCGGAAATCCCGTAGAGCGCGAAGCAATTCTTGATAAAATTTGGGGTGATGCCAGCTATTCCAATTCGCTCGCGCTCAATGTGCAGATATCATATATCCGTCGCCTGATTACTGACCCCTCCGTTTCAATCACATCAATCAAAAAGAAGGGTTATATTCTCACGGTGAATTAGGCTTAGGATTGACGGGCTTTTGAGATTGTAACCAGATACAGACCGGTGAAGATCAGCACCACAGCCACGCCTTTGAGCACCGAGAAGGTGTCAAGCCCCAGATACAGCCCCACACCGGTGGCCACGATGGGTTGGAAATAATTGTACATTCCCACGATGGTGGGACGCAGGTTCTTTTGGCCTATCATTATGCAGATGTAAGCAATGAATGTTCCGAAAAATACCACATATCCGACACCGGCCCATTCCGTAATATTAAACGCGCTGAAATACGTCGACATCCACGTGTGTATCGAAAACGGCGCGATGGCAATCGAGGCAAATGTAAACATCCACTTCATCAGAGTCACCAGTGAATATTTCTTGATAAAATTTTTATACAGCGTAAGATACAAGGCGTAAGAAAGCTGTGCCGTGAGCACCAGTATATCACCCAGCAAGGGATTGCTGCCGCGCGCACTCACCGCTATGCCTGAATATACAAGAATTATGGCACCGGTGGCTCCCAAAGCTATGCCGCCCGCTTTTTTCAGCGTGATCGGTTCGCCCAGAATAAGTGCGGCCAGCACCATCACCCACATAGGCATAGTGGTGGTGATAATAGAAGCCTCGCCGGGCGATGTGAAGCTCACACCGAATATGAAGCATCCCTGATTGAAAAGCACACCGAGCATTCCGGCTCCGGCAAGCAATGCCAGATCTTTCAAAGGCACACGCTCGCGTGTGGTGAACAATGATAAAATCCAGAAAAGCAGTGCGGCTCCCATTACACGGAAGTCGGTCATAAGCAGCGGAGAGACCAGTCCGGCCCCCATCACCACTTTTGCCACAGGCGACATTAGTCCCCAGATGACATTGGCACTCAGCATAGCCGCGTGCCCTTTCACACTTATTTTGTTGTTCATATCAGTAACGTTCGATTTTCGGGGTGCAAAGTTACTGATAGTTGTATTTATGGCGAAATTTTTCGAGGATATTTTTTAGATATGCAGCTCGCTGCGATGACCCACGGTGCGCACATAGCTGAAAATTCCGGCCACCATAGTAAATCCGATCGAGATGTAAAGACACGTATTTACGGCACTATGTTCATTGACAAGGAGTGCGAATACCGAACTTACGATGGTGGCACCGAGAGTCTGACCAACCAATCGGGCCGTGCTTTGCATACCGCCGGCACCACCGGAGCGATGCACCGGCGTGGCCATCACCATTACTATATTGTTTGGAGTCTGGAACATTCCGAATCCCACGCCACACACAGCCATCCGCCAAGCTATGTTCCACCATTGCGGATTACTGCCGGTAAAAAGCAGAAGCACCACACCGCAGATAAATACCACCATGCCCATTGCAGCCGTGGCTCCGGGATTATGACGCTCGACATATCGCGCTGCGATAGGCGAAACGATCATAGTGGCCAGCGGCCACGGAGTCATCAACAGGCCGGTGGTTATAGCCGAGAAATGATAGCTGTTGAGATACAAAAACGGCAGGGCTATCATCGCAATAGTCTGAGCGATAAAGGAGCATACCGATGTGAGGATACTCATAGAATACATTGAGTTGCCGAACAGATCCACCGGCAATAGCGGCTGCTTATGGCCAAACTGACGGCGCACATAAAACACACCTACGATTATTCCCACAGCCAGCATCACGCCGCTCGTGATCAAGTCGCCCTTACGCGAGAAATTGCCCAGCGCATAGAAAATCAATCCGAAAACAATCATATTTTCAACTGCACTCAGATAGTCGAAACGCACATGGTGGTCGTGAGGCGGATTCTGTGGCAATAGTCGCCAGCCGATAAAGAAAGCAATGATGCCCAGCGGCACATTGATAAGAAAAAGCCAGTGCCAGGTGGCTATTGAAAGTATAGCCCCCGCGATAGTAGGGCCGGCAGCTGTGGCGATAGCTATGCACATGGCGTTCAGGGCCATACCGCGCCCCAGAATTTCGCGCGGATATATCAATCGTACCAGCGCAATATTCACTCCCATTACACACGCCGCCCCTATGCCCTGCAAGCCACGCACTATCACCAATGCCGTGAAACTCTGAACAGCCGCACACAGAGCCGATGCAACAGTAAAAACGGTTACTCCGATCAGGAATATCCGTTTATAACTGTGCAGATCGCCCATTGAGCTGACAGGCAAAAGCAGCATGGTTATCACCAATTGATATATGGTGACAATCCATACTGCCGATGAGTTGCTAATACTGAATTTGTCGGCAAGGATAGGAAGGGCTACATTCACCACCGTCACATCCAGGACGGTCATTACCATTACTATCTGTAATGCTATGACAGCAATGTATTTTTTGTATGAAAATCCTATGCCTGCCATTATCCCTTAGTCGTCGTAGCGCAGGAATTTACCCTGAGCGTCAAATTTCATTTCCACGCCGTTTGAGAGTTCAACGCTGTAGCCGTTGCGCTTCTTTTCAATGCCGGTGATGGTAACATTCTTTTCAGACTTCTTAATATAGCTGGAAATGGCATCGGGAACAAATACCGAAGGCACGGAGCCATTACGACGCACCTCCACTTCTTTCCAATTGCCCGAGCGGTCAAAGGTAATTTC
Organism: uncultured Bacteroides sp.; assembly: GCA_964531245.1. Lineage (GTDB taxonomy): Bacteria > Bacteroidota > Bacteroidia > Bacteroidales > Muribaculaceae > CAG-873. The sequence goes on from CAZHDH010000003.1 coordinate 49,985, forward strand.
GGTGCCGTCGGTGAGCACAACATCGTATTCGCTCACCCGCCCAAGGTCTTTATCAACCTTTATGTGGCTGATGTCAGATTTGAAATTGTTCTTGATAACGGCCTGTGCAGCAGTGGGAAGCACATTCACGTCATGTGTGTAGCGATCGCCGGCAGATGCGGTCAGTATTCCCGTCATCAAAGCCAGAATAAAGAGGATTTTTTTCATAACGTTTTGTTTCTTGGTTAGTTAAAGAGTTATTTATCTATAATTGTTTGTGAAACGAAAAAGTTCACTTCAGTTTCGGGAAATTATAAAGTCTGTAAACAAAGCATATACAAACATTGTTTTAAATACATAACTGACATAAAACACACTAACATTTAAAACACAACGACATGGATAGTACAAATAACGCAGCTCAGCAGGCTAAATTAGATGCTGAACTGGCAGCCGCAGCTGCAAAAGCTTCCGCTCAGGAAACAGCACAAAGTGTAACAGATAAGGCTGCCGCTCTTAAAGATCAGGCTGCTGAAAAGTTTGAGGGCTTCAAAGATCAGGCAACTTCAAAGCTGGCCGACATTCAGGCTCAGGCTACCGACAAATTTGGTGATTTGAAGGATAAAGCATCCGACCTCGCAGCGCAGGCTCTTGAAAAAGGCAGCGACCTTCTGGATTCGCTTTCTGACAAAGCCCGTGCCGCAGCCGACAAGCTTCATTGATCGGTAAGCTCGTAAAAAATAGGTGCGCTACTCAATATATGGGATAGCGCACCTGTTTTTTTGTCAAACCGGCTCTTATTTCACAGCTTTAAAGCTCATATCCAGGCCCTTGACACTATGGGTGAGCGCGCCCACCGAGATAAAGTCGACACCGGCTTCGCCATATGCGCGCAGGGTATCGATTGTGATACCGCCCGAAGATTCAATTTCTACATTCGGATTTGCTTCGCGTATAATTTTAACGGCTTCGCGGGTGGCTTCGGGGGTATAGTTATCAAGCATGATACGGTCCACTCCGGCTTCCAGAGCTTGCATAATTTCAGGTGTGTTGCGCACCTCCACCTCAATTTTCAGATCCTTGCCGTTTTCCTTGCACCACTGCTTTGCACGGCTCACCGAGTTGGGAATACCGCCGGCGAAATCGTTGTGGTTATCCTTGATGAGCACCATATCAAACAACCCGATGCGGTGATTGCTGCCGCCGCCAATTTTCACGGCCATTTTTTCGAGCAGGCGCATACCGGGAGTGGTTTTGCGTGTATCGAGCACCTTGGCACCGGTGCCTTCCAGATTCTTCTGATATCTGGCAGTGGTGGTGGCTATACCGCTCATACGCTGCATGATATTGAGCATAATACGTTCTGTCTGAAGCAGCGAACGCACAGGCCCTTCAACCACAAAAGCAATATCACCGGGCTTCACGTGGGCACCGTCATTGATCATCACGGTCATTTTGAGCGACGGATCAAATTTCCGGAACACACGGCGAGCAATGTCCACACCGGCCAATATACCTTCTTCCTTAATAATAAGCTGTTGTTTACCCATTGCGTCGGCAGGGATGGTGCTGAGGGTGGTGGCATCCCCATCGCCTACGTCTTCAGCGAACGCCAGATTGAGCAGATCGTCGATAAGTTCGTCCTGTGATTTCATTGTCAGTCAGAATTTTTGTATTATTTTTGCAAAGTTACAAAAAATATGCCGTAAATGAAAATACAATTGATTGCCGTGGGCACTATGCGCGAAGCTCCCCTGCGCGATTTATTTGAACGTTATGCCTCGCGCGTGCCTCATTATATGCCTTTTGAGCACATTAGTGTGCCTGATATTCGTTCGGCTAAAGGCGCCGATTTTCAAAAGTTGAAAGAGGGTGAAGCTATTCTTTCAAAAATCAACAATGGCGATTTTGTAGTACTGCTGGACGAGCGCGGAATGGAAATGACATCGCGCAAGTTTGCCGAGTTTATTGATAGCAAGGCATCCTCACTCGCGCGTAATCTGATATTTGTGATCGGTGGCCCATACGGTTTCTCGCAGCAGGTGTATGATCGCGCCGATCGCCTTATGGGACTTTCAAAAATGACTTTTACCCACGAAATGGCCCGGGTGCTCACTATGGAGCAGATATACCGCGCAATGACTATCCTGCGTGGCGAGCCTTATCATCACGATTGAGCAAAATGCAGCTGCTTTTTGCAACATTTTGTCGTGTTGTGGTGCTTTTGTAGCGCGCAGGGTGTGCAGATGTTGTATCTTTGCATCAAATCAAATTCACAACATCATGACCATAGTACTTGAAGATATGTGGGTACGCCACATCGAACGTTTCTCAGAACGTCTCCGCGGCCGTCTGTATGCCGCTCTTATCGCTTATCTCAATGCCGGCACTGAAATTCCGGAAAACCTGATGCCATACCTCGGTATAATTCTCGACCTTATGGAGCAGCAGGGCATCAAGCCCGGACAATCAGCAGAACAACCTCCGGTTGACCAATCAGAGCAAGCTTATCTCCGGCAGTTTATGGAGGAAAGCGCACCGGGCTATGTACGCCGTTATGAGATAGATTCACAGGATTTGGATCAGGTGGTCAACTCTATATATTCCTATTGGCAAGAACCTACTCCACACGGCGGACACCCTTTGCGCCACCGCGACGCCGACCATTTCTGGGAGCGTATGTCGCAGGCGTTGAAACTCGAACTCACCTCGCGCGGTGTGCGTTCCCGATCGGCATAGAAAGGGCGCTATGCCGGCAAAGACACAGCGCCCGTTATAAAAAAGCCCGCTTTTTAGCGCGCAGCGAGCACTTCGATTTCCACCAGCACCTTTTTGGGGAGTTCGCGCACGGCCACGGCCGAACGCGCAGGGTAGGGAGCTGTGAAAGATTCACCATACACTTCGTTCATAGCGGCAAAGTCGTTCATATCGTGAAGGTAAACGGTGGTCTTTACAACATTATCCAGTGTCAGTCCGGCTTCGTTCAGGATAGCTACCACGTTGGAGATAGCCTGCTGGGTCTGAGCCTTGATACCGTCGGGAATTTTGCCGTCGGCGGGATTGATAGGAATTTGACCGGAAGCGAAAACGAAAGCGCCGGTATCAATTGCCTGGCTGTAGGGACCGATGGCACCGGGAGCGGCTGTGGTTGAGATTACTTTTTTCATGTTAGTTGAATAGTGTATATGTTAATCGTTTGAGATTTCGATTTTTATATCATTAAGAAGCATATCGTCGGCAATGGGAGTAAAGGCAGCCGAAATTTTCTGCCAAGCCACTTTCACACCCGGAAATTTTTCGTCGAAATCGGGAATGAAGTCCGAAATGCCTATCGAATCCAAGCGGCGGTAAATTTCGCCAACCGTGATTTCCGACGGCTCGATTGCCGGCTGGTATCCGCGCACATCATGGGCTGGATCTACAAGCACTACAGATAGCACACCGGCCGATACCAACCGCTCACAAAGCATAGTGATGAGTCGCGGCGGAAAGCTGTAATCCCTTGCAAGCTCCGACACTAACGTGGGGCCTTTGCCTGCGGTGAAGCGTTGCACGATCACGGCACACATAGCTATATTGATGCAGCGTTTATATTTGTCGGACATTCGGTCAATCGAGTCGCTGAAACTGTAAAGGAAGATATTCTGCGACGAGTAGCATAGCACACCGCCCGAAAATGTTATCACCCACGTGAGCTGCATCCACAGCAGCAATAGCGGCAGGAAGGAGAATGAGCCATAAATCGCATTATATCGCGATACATACAGCTGTCCGGTTACAAAGAGCCATTGAAGCACCAGAAATCCCGTGCCGGCAAACACTCCGGCTATCAGGGCATTGGTCACCTTGACCTTGGTGTTGGGCATCAGCAGGTATAACATACCGAATGTGAGCCAGGTGAGCACCCATGATGTGCCTTCAAGAGCTATGGTCACAAGCGGAGTAAGCACATCCCAATGCAGGATGGTTTGCAACGTTGAGCTGACCAGCACCGACAACCCTCCGGCGCATATCATCGTCACTGGCAGAATGAGCAGCATTGCTGTGTAATCGGTGATCTTACGCCCGAACGAACGTCCCTGTTTAACGCCCCAAATCAGATTGAAGGTATCCTCTATGCTGCTGAAAAGGCTTATGAGAGTCCAGAGCAGAACTACCAGACCCACGCCCACAAACACGCCCTCGGAGCTTGACGACAGGTATGAGTCGACAAATCGCATCGCATAATTCACCGCCTGGTGCTGCGAGGGGAGAAGTTTCAGCAATTCGTCCTGAAGCACATTCTGCAAGCCGAAACCACGGCCGATGGCAAACAGCAACGCAAGCGCAGGCACTATGGCAAGCAGTGTGCGGTATGTCATAGCACACGCCTGGGTCTGCAAGTCGCCGTTGAGAAACGACCGTACCGATAGGTTTACGGTTTTCACCACGTCCACTTTCCAGTTGCGTTCGGTCACGCTCCATACCCCCTCCGACCAGTAATTCCAGATCGAAAGAGCCTTGTCGTATATATTTTGATATGAGAACTTTTTCAAATTCATAGCTTTACGGCACAAGTTCGCATTTCACTTTACCCACGGGTAATTTGCCTTCGAGGAGCACCGGGATACGATCAGCGGTAGTTGTGATCCAGGCATCCATATTGTCGGAGGTAGTTTTTCCTCCCTTTCCGGTGAATATAAATGTCACGTGGTAACACTGATAGCGGGTGTCGTTGACCATCACCGGCTCGATGCCACGATACCAGAATGTGAGCGATTCTTTCTGTTTGCCGGAAAAGATGGTTATAGTTTCCTTATGGCCTGCCTTCCATTGTGTGAATGGCAGATTGCGCATATAGTAAAACGACGCAAGCATATCCACTGTGGGGCCTGTGGCTTCAAGCACCCGCTTTTCATCCTTGCGCAATTCGCCTTTCTTATATTCAATGCGTGTACACTCGCCCTTCACATTGTTGCCCGAGTAAGAAAATTTTACGGTGTCGTGCTTGTCGTCAGCGCCCTCGTGTGCTATCTTTTCATAGAATATCGGGGCAAGCGTGAGTTTGTCCATCGTGCCGTTGAGGGTATCGCGCACCATAAAGAATTTATCGGCCCACGGCTCAGAAGCGGCAGTGAGTTGCGCACTGTAAATGTTTCCCTTGGGAGCAAGGGTGATAGTGGCCGACCCGGCCTGCTTGTTGATAAGCCCCCATTTATACATAACCCTGTATTTGAGACTTTCAGCTGCAAATCGCGGCGTTGCCTGAGCGGTAAGCATCCCGAGCAGACAAATTAAAGCAATAGCGAGTTTTTTCATATTTTTATAACAAGGGTTAAGTTGGTTGGGTTCAGTCGGCGCAGATTTCGTCTGATTCGTGTTCGTGCTGAAAAAGGTCGAAAGGCAGAGCGGCGCGGGCAGCCTGCTCTATATGCTTGTTGCGCCAGCATTTACGGCATACGGCTACATAGCGGTCGTCGCCGCCTATTTCCACCTGAGCGCCTTCTTCCACAAAGTCGCCGTTCGAGTCTATACGGGCATTGATGATGGTCTTATGGCCACAGTTGCAGGTAGATTTGATTTCGTCGATGGTGTCGGCTATTTCAAACAGTCGGCGCGAGCCTTCGAAAAGATGACTTTTGAAGTCGGTGCGCAGGCCGTAGCATATCACGTTTGAACCGAAATCGTCAACCACGCGCGACAGTTGATCCACTTGCTCCTCGGTGAGAAATTGCGCTTCATCTATCAAATACCAATCTACGCGTCGGCCGTCCTTGATATACAGGTCGCGCGCAAAATCATATAGGTTGGTGTTATTATAAATCCATGCACATTCGCGCTCGATACCAATGCGGGAGTGGATTACATTGCGGGCTTCGCGGGTGTCGATTACCGGTTTCATGCACAGATAGTCCATTCCGCGCTCCTCAAAATTATAAGCTGTGGTGAGCAAAATGGCGGTCTTGGCAGATCCCATCGTGCCATATCTGAAATATAGTTTACCTTTGCGATACATCGTGATTGGTGGGGGCTGATTATTGAATCCCAAAGTTAGCAAACATTTTTGACACGGCAAATTATTGTAAGTTAAAAAACATCGGGCAGCGCGCATTTGCGTGCTGCCCGATGGGTATCTGTTTGAAAATTAATCTGTTGGAATTAATCGTTCAAGAGTTCGAGCATCTTGATTGCCGATTCGGGAATACGCGAGCCGGGACCGAAGATGGCTGCTACACCGGCTTTGTAGAGGAAGTCGTAGTCCTGTGCGGGGATAACGCCGCCGGCTACCACCAGGATGTCCTCACGGCCCAGTTTGCGCAGCTCCTCGATTACCTGAGGCACCAGAGTCTTGTGACCGGCGGCCAGGGAGCTTACACCCAGGATGTGAACGTCGTTTTCAACAGCCTGACGCGCTGCTTCTTCGGGAGTCTGGAACAGCGGACCCATATCCACGTCGAAGCCACAGTCGGCATAACCGGTGGCTACCACTTTGGCACCGCGGTCGTGGCCGTCCTGGCCCATCTTGGCAACCATGATACGAGGCTGACGGCCTTCGCGTTTTGCAAATTCTTCGCACATCTTCTGAGCACGTGCGAAATCGGGATCGTTTTTGGTTTCTGCTGAGTACACGCCTGAGATTGTTCTGATTACAGCTTTATAACGGCCTACGACATCTTCGCAGGCATCTGAAATTTCGCCGAGGGTGGCGCGGAGGCCGGCGGCCTTCACAGCCAGGTCGAGCAGGTTGCCTTCGCCGGTCTTGACACATTCGGTGATAGCGGCCAGGGCTTCTTTTACCTTAGCTTCATCGCGATGTGCTTTCAGATCCTGGAGGCGTTCGATCTGCTCGGTGCGCACCTGTGTGTTGTCGATTTCAAGGATATCGATGGGGTCTTCGTGATCCAGACGATACTTGTTGATGCCGACGATGGTCTGTTTACCGGAGTCGATGCGAGCCTGAGTGCGGGCTGCGGCTTCCTCGATACGCAGTTTGGGCAGACCGGTTTCGATAGCTTTGGCCATACCGCCAAGTTTTTCGATTTCCTGAATGTGTTCCCAAGCGCGATGAGCAATTTCGTTGGTCAGGGCTTCTACATAGTAAGAACCGGCCCAGGGATCCACCTGCTTTGTGATCATGGTTTCCTCCTGGATGTAGATCTGAGTGTTACGAGCGATACGAGCCGAGAAGTCGGTGGGCAGCGCGATAGCTTCGTCGAGTGCGTTGGTGTGCAGACTCTGTGTGTGGCCCAGGGCGGCGCCCATAGCTTCGATACAGGTACGACCTACGTTGTTGAAGGGGTCCTGCTCGGTGAGCGACCAGCCGGAGGTCTGCGAGTGGG
>CAZHDH010000004.1:0-55929 GCA_964531245.1 uncultured Bacteroides sp.
ATATTTTGATAATACCGACAACTGGGCCAACGTTAACGTTTGGATCTGGGACCAGAATAACGACGACCGTAACTACACCGGTGGTGTATGGCCCGGTCGCCCTATGACTTTTGACGAAAAATCCGGCTTATACACTTATTCTGTAAGGGTTGAGGATGAGAAGCCCTTTATGAAGGTCATTTTCAACGACGGTACTGCCGCCGGCTCTCAGACCCACAACTTCGTAATGTACGACAACGGTATATACAACCACCTCGTATTTACCGATGAATACTATGAAGAAGAGGTTGTTCCCGTTCAGCCCCAGGCTCCCGCGACTATCTACTTTAACGCCGGCGCCGACCTCTTCGACGCCACTAAGATGAACAACAACGCGCCATTCATCCAGGCTTACAACCGCACTACACGCCAGTTTGAGCAGCTCGGTCAGATGACCCTCGTTGACAGTCGCGACGCTATGTTCTGCTTCACTATCCAGCACCCCGAAAATTATCAGGGCGTTCAGTTCTCTGCCGAAAACCAGGATGGCGAAACTATCTATTGGAACGGTCGCACCGCGGACGCTTTCGACGCCTCCAACTGGACTACCTTTATATATGGCACCGGCAATGGCACCGCCGTACAGTCCTACATGACCTTTGAAGAACTCGAAGACCTGCGTAGCGGCGATAAGGATAACATCTACTTCATTGGCGATGGTATCGGTCAGTCTACTCCCTGGGATCAAGAAAACCTCCTGTCGGTGAACGACGTTCGCGACGGTGAGCCTCGTGGCACGATCCAAGATGGCCTCTATGTGCGCGCTTTCTCTCGTCTCGATGGTAACGGCGGCAAATTCAAAATGTCATCCGTCAACCCCGTGATCTATCGCGAAGCTCACAATCAGACAGCTGAAACACTGCGCTGGTGGGCTACCTTCAACCTCGGCATCGTCGGCTTTATCGGCGACGAGTCGCAAATTCAACGCGAAATAGGTGAAGCTAACGGCTATGTAGAGTACACTGTGAATGAAGTTGAAGAATACCGCAACTATAACCAGTATGACTGGCAGTTCACCTTCAATGAAAACACCGTGGACGAATACTATCTGGTAATCGACTCTTACTACCACACCACCGCGCTTATTCCCTTCAAGCCCATGCCTACCCTCACCAACGTTACCGCAGGCGATTTTGTTAAGCACAATTTCAACGACGACAACGATTCAGGTGACTATTCTAAAGCTAACTCGGGCAAATTCCTTAAGGGCACAGCCACCAGTGGCGAAGCTCGCCTGAGCCACTACAACTCTGCTACCGGCACTGCCGAAATCGTGGTATCGCCCGGTGTGAAAGAAAACCTCTGGGGCAATGGCTACAATGTTTACTACGGTCTGTATAACGACGGCGACCTCGTAACCGGCTTCAACGGTAATAAAGATGCCGACAAATACACCCTCGAAATCGCTAATATGGCTGCCGGCGAAAAGGCCGAACTCAGCGTGCGCTGTATCTACACCGAAAAGGAAGAAACCGGCGGTCTCAAGTTCCGTTCTATCGCTACAAGCAAGACTGTTAACGTTAACAATGTTCATATCCCCGCCCTCGTAGTTGACGAAAATTCGGTTAAATCTTCGCTCTACAGCAACGACAAGGGTTGGAATATCGCTGTGTCTCTCGACGCTGAAATTGACGGCGACCCCGGCGACCTGGCCGTTTACCCCGACTTCAAGGTTACTAACGATGCAGGTTGCAAAGTGACCCTCATCGATGCCGAACACGAAGTACTTGCTCACAATATGGGCTTCGCTGCATCTCACACCAAATACACCTCAGGCGCTTATGTTGATGCTACCCACAACTGGGCCACAAACATCAAGAACGGCGACCGCTACCACTTTGAATTTGTGATTGAACGCGTGGCTCCCCTCGGCGAAGACGGCCGCATCAAGCCCGAATCGCTCAAAAACAAAGACATCGACTTCACCATCTACGCTTCATATCCCTTCCTCACCGATGATAACAATGCTCCCACCGTTACATCATGGGAAAAGATTGAAGGTACCGACGATTACAAGAAGATCGAACAGGTAACCGCAGCTCGCCGCCGCGCAGGTGCCGTTGACGCTCAGGCCGAAGATACCAACTATGATCTCACCGTGATGTCTGAACCCACCAAACACAGCGTGAACACTCAGAACTCCGGCATGAGCGGTATCTCTGACGCAGTGGCCGACACCGATCTCAACGCCGAATACTTCACCCTGCAGGGTGTCCGCGTTGAAGGCGAACTCGCCCCCGGCATCTACCTCCGCCGCACCGGCACCACAACCTCAAAAGTAATAATCAAGTAAATCCCCCCCGATCCATAACAAAAGGGTGTAGCCAACCGCTACACCCTTTTTATTTATACATATATAATCAACGACGCACACCGGATGGCCACCGGAATCCACCCAACCCCACTACTCCGCTGATTTACAGCGAATTGGTAGGGACGCAAAAAAAATTTTTGCGTCCGCGTCCGGATGGGTTCACCGTCCAATGGAGTGACGCCGCTCCGCGGTGTCAGGCGCGCGCCGGATGGCACCGGCAACCACGCCCCGCAGTGCTGGACACGCGCCGGACGGCCACCGACAACCACGGGTTTTACCGTTATCAACTGATACTCTCAGGATTGCGGCGTCGCAGCGACGGCACTTGTAAAGCTCCCTGTAATCCCCGAAAAAGAGCCTGAAGCAATGGGGCTTGCCCCCTGCGGCTTAATCTCCACGCTTTTAAAGGAATACGTAGAAGCCACGTAGCCGGGTTGCTTAATCGTATCACAGCACCCTGCGCCATCTGGTTTTGCGGTGTGATTCGGGCCTTTGTGCCGGTAGATGGATGAGGGTGGGCACAAATTGTGATCGGAAAAAAAATACAAGTAAGGCCGCGACGAATTGCCGAAAGCAGGAATACCTCGTCCTCGCCACCGTGAAGTGTCGGCGAACCGAGTCCTAATTCAGGACAGAAACACAGATTGCCTATCCGCTCGCGTCTGAATGCTATCTCGAAACTCGTAACCGAATATCCCTTTGGCAGGCGCGATTGAAGCGTAACACGGCTTGTGGGAAATCGCGACATATCATCATGATCGCTGCGGAAAGTGGCGACATCCACCTGGGGATTATCGCGGAATGCGCATCGCAGGGCATCAATACGTTTGGGCGTACATATTACATCATCGTACGAAATCAGCACAACCTAGGCCGTGCAATTCGCAAGGGCGTTATTACGGTTGGCCGACAATCCTACGCCGTCAAAGCGCAGTATTGTTACATCGGGGCGCTTCAAAACCTCGGGCTCCGGGGCGTCGTGATGATTCTGCCACGACACAACATACCGCACCCCCGCAATGGGCGGGAGCACCATCTGTGCCACGCGCAGGATGCCCTCGGGGCGGTGCGTGGCCACCAGCAGATCAAGTGTGGGCAATTCGTTCATATCGCGCTCACAAAGTTAATAAAAAACCGCCGACGCAGCAAGTGCCCACAGGTCACCGGTATAATCTAAGCGGACGTAAAGCGCCAAAATCGGCTCAAAATTTGGCATTTTGACATTCGATTAAGCATTTTTAACTCCCTCGCGACCACACAAAGCCGCATAATGTAGTAATTTTGCAGTTTGAAGACATAATATATATTTACATGAAGAATCTGTCGCATTTCATTATACTCTCTTTGGCTCTGGTTATGGGTGCTTTCACCGCCTCGGCCGCTCTGCCCGCAGCCGAGCTGCGCACCACCGACGGTAAGAAAATTGACGCGTCTACCATTAGCAACGACGGCAAGCCCTTTGTGGTTAGTTTCTTCGCTACATGGTGTAAACCTTGCTTGCGCGAACTCAAAGCCATCGCCGAAGTATATCCCGATTGGCAGGACGAAACCGGCATGAAACTCTTTGCCGTGTCAATCGACGACGGCCAGAACGCTGCCAAAGTGCGCCCCTTGGCCGACTCTGAAGGCTGGGAGTATGAAGTGCTCCTGGATTCCAACAGCGAGCTTGCCCGCGCTATGGGTGTGCAGATGGTGCCCCACGTAGTGATTTTCGACGGCAAAGGCAATGTAGTGGAATCTCACGCCGGATATACCGACGGTTCCGAGGAACACATCATCGAAGTAATTCGCTCACTGGCTGAATGATGATACGCGTCCGCTCATATATTTTAGCGTTGTGTACCGCTGCCTCGGCCTGTGTGTGGGCTCAGGAATCGCCCGTGCAGGTGCATGGCAATGTGCAGTTCAACAGCCTGCTGGCGCAGGAGGATGAAGCTATCGGCGCTCAAAAATACGACCAGCCTTTCCGCTTCAATACTTACGCCGATTTCGGCCTTACCAGCAAATATGTAGATGCCGGCCTGCGATTTGAATTTATGGAATACCCCATGCCCGGCTATGAGCCAGATTTCAAGGGATGGGGCGTCCCTAACCTGTATGTCAAGGGGAAATTCAAAGGCTTTGAGGTCACTGCCGGCAGCATCTACGAGCAGTTTGGCAGTGGACTGGTTTTACGCCTTTATGAAGACCGCCCGCTGGGTATCGACAACGCCCTGAGCGGCGCACGACTCAAAGTAAACGCCATCAACGGTGTGCGCCTCACGGTGCTCGGCGGCACTCAGCGCCGCTACTGGCACTGGGATTGGCACTCGCAGGTTTATGGTGCTGATGCCGAGGTGTATATGGATGATCTGGTGAGCAGCATCCGCAATCGTGGAGCCGCATGGATGCTGGGCGCGTCATACGTACTCAATCATCCCGCCGACGCCGACATCCGCGTCACAGGCACCGATTTCCGCCTCAACCTCCCCTCCACCGTCAGCTCAATGGACTTCCGCACCCGTCTGACCAAGGGCGCGTGGAGTGTGCTGGCCGAAACCGCCTTCAAGGGGCAGGATCCCACCGTTGGCAATGCCTACACCTACCGCGACGGTTCGGTGTATCTGCTCAGCGCCTCGTATTCGCGGTCGGGTCTCAGCGCCTTGGTGCAGGCTCAGCGCAACAGTAATTTCATGATGCGCTCGCAACGCACCATCACCGGCATATCGGCTATGCTCAACAATATGCCCGCTTTTGCATATCAGCACACCTACTCGCTGGCCGCAATGTATCCCTACGCCACCCAGAGTATCCCCGGCGAATGGGCTTATCAGGCCGCACTGACATACAAATTCAAACGCGGCACAGCCATGGGCGGCAAATACGGCACCACATTCCGCCTCAACGCTTCATACGTGCGAGGCCTGGATTTTGACGGCCGCGACCCCAAAAGCACCGCTCTGATGGGTACCGACGGCCCCGGCGCCTCCTTCTTCGGCTGGGGCGACCTCCATTATCAGGACGTGAACCTGCAAATGGAAAAGCGCATCACTCGCGATTTCAACCTCACCGCGATGTATATGAATCAACTCTACAACAAAACCGTTGTGGAGGGCGAGGGCGGCAAGGTGCGTGCCAACATCTTTGTGCTCGAAGGCAAATTCCGCCTTAGCAAACGCTACACCCTGCGCGCCGAGCTGCAATACCTCACCACCCGCCAGGACGCCCGCGACTGGGCCTTCGGTATGGTCGAGCTATCGGTTCAACCCTACCTGATGTTCACCCTCAGCGATATGTGGAACTGCGGCGGCACCGGCGACCATTACTATATGGCAGGCGTGACCGGCAATTATCGCAATAATCGCCTTATGATCTCATACGGCCGCACCCGCGAGGGTATTAACTGCTCGGGCGGCGTATGCCGTATGATGCCCGCCACCCACGGCCTGCAGCTTGCTTATACTTATAACTTCTGATTTCACTCTCTCCCCACTATGAACAATAAACTGAAACAACTCCTCACCATTATAATCCCGGCCATTGCCGCCGTATCATGCAACCCCGTGGCATCAGACGACCGCCTCGTGCCCGTCGAAGCCGCCGAGGTCAATCGTGTAGTGCTCATCGAGGACTTCACCGGACAAAACTGTATCAACTGCCCCGATGCCCACGAGGTCATCGAACAGCTCCAGGAGCAGTATGGCGATGCAGTGGTGGCCGTGAGCATCCACGCCGGCGCTTTCGGCATTCCCGTGGAGCGTACCGACTTCCCCTCGGGCTATATAGGTCTTATGACCACCGAAGGCCAGCAGCTCAACGATAGTTGGAACATTCAGTCGTGGCCCGCCGGTGTCATCAACCGAAACAGCGGTGTGCTGGGCCATAACGACTGGGCCACAGCCGTCTACAATCTGATTGCAACCGCTCCGGCCACCGACCTCAAGGTTGACGCAACATTGTCGGCCGACGGCTCCACTATCGAAATCGCTACCACCGTCGAACCCCGTCAGGATATCAACGGCCGCCTCCACCTCTGGATTACCGAGAGTGGCATTGTGGCTCGCCAGCGCACCACCGGCAATAAGATTATTCAGGATTACGTACACAATAACGTGTTCCGCGCTGCCGTCACACCCCTCGACGGCCAGCCCGAACAGTTTGAGCAATATATCCACCGCACCTTCACCCACAGCATTACCGTGCGCGACACCGAGCACGAACGCTGGGAGCCCGCTGCACTCACAGTAGTGGCTTTTGTGACCGATGCCAATGGCGCTGTGGCTCAGGTGGCCACATCGTCGCTCTCAAATTTATAGTAACATAAAAATATTTTTCTGCTTATGAAAAAACTAATACTCCTTTCTGCCGCCGTGCTCGCCCTGAGCGCACAGGCACGCGAACTTACTTTCTTTCTGGGCGATACCGAAGTAAAACCCGGCGAAACGCTGATTTTCAACGATATTACCAAAGAACCCGCAGGCACCGGTTTCGATGTCGTTATGGCTCCCGAGCTGTATGTTCACTCTGATATCGTCACCTCAAATGTCACCATCACCGCTGAATGCACCTCCGGCCAGTCAATCCAGATGTGCTGCGGCGGCGACTGCATGGCCGGTACCACCGTGACCAAGACCGGGCTGCGCATCGGCACAAACGACAAACTTGCCCTTGACTTTGAATACACCGACTTCATTCTGGCCGACGCTGCCATTCCCACCGTCACCACCACCTTCACTGCCGTGGATCCCAAATATCCCGACACACAGGTGACTATGACTTTGGAAATGAACAAGCAGAGCGGTGTAACATCTGTCACTGTATCGCAGAATACCATCGCGGCTGTCAACGGCGGCATCAAATATGACGTGGACGGCCACGCCACCCTTTGCCTTATCGACATCACCGGTCGCACCGTGCTCCGCGAAGCTGTGGAGGGCAGTGGCGTGCTGAGCACCTCTTCGCTCCCCCGCGGCCTGTACATCTACCGCCTCACAGGTGCGTCTAACCTCTCTGGCAAACTCCAGCTCCGTTAACATATATTTCACTATGAACAAATTGCTTCTCACAGCACTTGCCGCGCTTTCGGCGGCAAGTGCATGGGCCGGCTCGCTCACACCATCGCTCCGCCCCGACAATTCGGGTCGTTTCGAGACCATTGCAATGGAGGTAGGTCCCGGCACACGTTTCAACGCGCCGGCTTCGCGCGCCGAAAACTCTCTCCCCTTCACCCTTGCGGGCGATCCCTACGGTGCGGCACGTTATTCTACCGCGCCTAACAATGCGTATAAACACTGTGGTTTTGAATTCAACGCTGAAAATGCTACTCGCTTTGCAGGTAACAAAATCACCTCGGTGAGCATTTGCACCGGCACAAATAAAATGACCAATCGCAACGCAGTGACTTCGGCCATTGTGTACCTCACCTACGACATCCAGGATGAACCCTTCTACTCGCAGGACGTGACTCTGGGCACCAGTGCATTCACATTCTACGATTGCCCTCTTGATCAGCCCTACACCATCGAGGCCGGTAAAGCCGTATATATAATGTATAAGTTCACCAACAAATCTTCGATGGACTATTATCTGGTGTACGACGGCGTCTATCACGACAACGACGAAGGCGGTTGGTTTGGCTACGACACTTCAAACGGAATTCTGTGGGATAACGTAACCGACTATTACGGTTACATACCCATGAAGGCCACCATCACCGGCGACAATATTCCTACCGACGGTGCTACTATCTGGGGCGCGGCTGCGCCCTCATACGTCGTTCCCGGCGAAACATTCAGCGCACAGGTAGGCGTTACCTGCGCGGCTGCCGGTTCGGTCAACAGCGTCGAGGTCACCACCACCGTGGGCGATACTTCCTTCACTCAATCATTCAATATCTCGGGCGGCCTCACCTATGGCCAGCGCACAGTGCTCACCATTTCTGACCTCAAAACATCTCTCCAGGGTTTTGATGTACCCGTCAAGATGGAAATCACCAAAGTGAACGGCAAGGAAAATACCACTCCCTCGTCATACACCACCACGTTCATGTGCTTCGATAAAGCCAACGGCTACCCTCGCAACGTTCTGGTTGAGGAAGCCACCGGCACCTGGTGTGGCTGGTGTCCCCGCGGTATCGTGCTCCTTGAAGCTCTCCGCGAAAAATACACCGATGGCTCTGTGGCTCTTGTAGCGGTTCACAATGACGACGAAATGGCCGTCAATGAATGTCAGGCTTTCATTCAGGCATACGTTTCTGGTTTCCCCTATTGCGTGGCTAACCGCTCCGAAGAGCTCGATTTCACCATGAGCAATTTCGAGGAAGTTTATAACTACTTCCGTAATAATCCCGCTGCCGTAACCATTTCGGCCAACGCTTCAGTAGCCGACGATGATGCTACCGTGACCGTCACCGGCAGTACCCGCTTCGCATTGGGCACTGAGTCACGGCCCGACCGCTTCCTGCTCTCGTTCTACCTCACCGAGGACGGCATGGGTCCGTACACTCAGGCAAACTACTACTCAGGTGGCTCTAATGGCGCTCTCGATCCCTTTGACAATCTGCCCTCAAAGACACCCGTGACTTTCAACGATGTAGCCCGCACGATCAAGGACTTCCCCGGCATCAAGGGGAGCGTGCCTGCCACTATCAAAGCCGACGAGGACAACGCTTACAGCTATCAGATCTCTCTGGCTAATGTAACTTCGCAGAAATTCAACGTTGTGGCTATGGTGGTCGACGGCGTTTCCGGCGAGGTGCTCAATTGCTGTGTGATTCCTGCCAGCAAGCATTCGGGCGTAAGCTCTGCTGTGGCTGATAATGGTTCGGCCACTGTCACCGCAGCCAATGGCATCATCACCGTCACCGGCGCTACTGCCCCCGTTGCTGTTTACACTATCGACGGCCGCTGCGTGGCCACCGCCGCCGGCGACACCTCTGTGGCTCTCGCATCGGGCCTGTACATCGTACACACCGGCGACACCACCGTCAAGGTACGTCTCTAATCCCGATTATGCAATTTCCATACCCCCGGCCGTCGCTGGTCGGGGGTATTTAATTATCAGAATTTATGAGAATTGTAATACAACGCGTGTCGCAAGCATCGGTGACAATCAATGGTGAAATTCACGGCGCTGTGGGCCGCGGTATGATGGTGCTCGTGGGCGTGGAGCAGGGTGACACTGACGACGATGCCATCTGGCTCGCAACCAAGACCGCCGGACTGCGCATTTTTGATGATAACGACGGCGTAATGAACCGCAACATTACCGATGCCGGTGGCGATATTCTGGCCATCAGTCAGTTTACTCTCACTGCGTCCACCCGCAAGGGTAACCGTCCGTCATACATCCGCGCAGCCGCTCATCCCCTCGCCACTCACCTTTACGACCTATATTGCGCGCGTCTGCGCGAAATCACCGGTCTCAGGGTCCCCACCGGTGTGTTCGGTGCAGATATGCAGGTGTCACTGATCAACGACGGACCCGTAACAATCATAATCGACTCAAAACTAAAAGAATGACGACCTCACCCACTCTTGCACAACTCCAGGATACGGTAGATAGCTGGATACGCTCACACGGCGGCTACTTTTCTCCGCTGACCAACCTGGCCATGCTCGCCGAAGAACTCGGCGAACTCGCCCGAGTTATGGCGCGAACATACGGCGACCAAGTGGCCAAACCGGGCGACGAACGCAATATCAGCGAAGAAATTGCCGACATACTTTGGGTACTTACCGCCATCGCCAACCAAACCGATACATCGCTCACCGACGCACTCGCCGCCACAATAAACAAAAAAAGCACCCGCGACGCCCACCGTTTCGACAAGTAAACGGTAGCACTAAATTTATTATTGTCCTGAATTCCTTATATCGAACTCACGTCATTTTAGATAATCTGATATATTAGACTGCATTTGTGCCTCAACCGTCTGAATTTGATCTTTCAGTTGTGAGATTTTACTATATGCATCATTCACAGTTCGAATGTCTCCTATAAGCGCTTTAGGAATTTTAAGTTGTTGCAATTTAGTATAGGATAGAGATGTACGAATTGTGCCAATACCATATATGTCGATATATAAGTTATAGAATTTATTTTTTAAGAGTGCGCAAAGTACTTTAGGATCTAATCCATTTATAGTCTTGAATACAACATATGAAGGACTTATGAGCATTCCATCAAACTCTTCTCCAACAATACCAATGCTACCAACGTTTATTCGATAAGGGTTAAAGGCAATGTCTCCTGTATTAATTATTTTTGACTTTGTTATGTTTCTTCCTTCGACCTCATATTTCTTTTCATCATCTTCATCAAGAATAATGCCAAGATTATTAGTCACGCTAACAATATTAAAGGTCTCAGTTGGCGCAGAATCTTTTGGATTAAAGTTGGTACCGGAGCGTTCAATATAATCACCTAACTCAACATATTCAAATTGACGCTTTGATAGAAGATTATTAAACCAATAGTACCTGGCATCTATGCGATCTTCAAGCTGTTTAGAACTTATAACTAATGAGTTTTCTGATATTTCAAAGAATTCCCGATCAGCATAAAGATTATTTTCAACTGCGTTTTTATAAAAGCAGAGAATATCGTCAAGGTCATTTATACCTGAACGTGAAGCATTCCCATTAGGATCGTATCCAATCTGTTCAGCAACCGCCATAAATACATTATAGGAAAGATATCCATACCTATCCTTGATTATGTCAATTTGTTCTTCGTCTGTGAGTGTTGCAATCTCATCAAAATATTGACTGCAATATTTCTTAATATATAAAATACTTGTTGATATTGTTGGCACTCCACTAGGTGCAAATGTATGTTTAGGTAACGATATAACAGCTTTTATAAACGCATTATCTTTTATGAGCTTACGAACACATGAAGTCGGTTGACAAGCTAGTACACCGTCAGGAATAACAATTGCGAGTTCTCCGTCAGGAGATAACTCTCTAATTGCTTTTTCAATGAATAATGATTCAGTTTTATTAATCCTATTCTTTTTGTTCAGAGTAAATAAATTTAGAATATTTTCTTCTTTTTCTTTGTTTCCAAATGGAGGATTTGCTAAAATAAGTGATATATTTTGATGCTGATAAGCATAAGGGGCACCTCCAATGTCTGTATTGGAGAGACCGTTTCCTCTAACTACATTTTCTCCATCTCCCCACATGATCATATTCATCTTTGCAGTTTTAGTGGCACGCGGTTCAGCATCAACGCCATAGATGTGTTGTTCTTTTACCGTGTTAAGAAATCTTTCCTTTGTTGTTCCCCAATTTGCGAAAACCGAATCAGGCGTACTTGTAATTAGAGAACGGATCTTTTGATAACCATTAATAAGAAAGCCACCAGTGCCACAAGCAGGGTCAAGAAGAATCGTGTTAAGATTAATATCAACCAACTCTATCATGAATTCAACAACCTGTCTGGGTGTGAAAAATTGACCGAGACCTTTACCTCTAAAGGTTGACGATAAAAAGATTTCGTAGGCTCTGCCTTTTACGTCCATAGGTATTTCATTAATGAAATATCCATCAAATTTTCTTAGGATGCTGTCAATGGCTGGAATACTTAAATTGATTTTTTCTGTTGTAGAAAAAATGTTAGGATAATTCTCACAAGTACGTTGAAATAGATTCTCAATATATTGCAAGCCATTTTCTCGTTCGACTTCGTCTTTGAAAAGTGCGTAGCTTAGCCTACGATTACCGTTATGCTCTTTACTCCATCGCTCCTCATTGATTTTCATAAAAAGGAGCTTGCTCCATTCATCGAATGCATTTGTCGGATCAAGTTTGTCAATATCTCGGATGTCTTGATGTATCTGTTTTAATAAAGAAGAAAAACTATCGGATTGATCTTGTATAACATGGCGAGATATTTGTGATAATCTAGAGACGTTACCTTCACATAACACTGACGAAATTAAATCTTTATTTATTAATGAGAGTTTTTTATTTATAAGATATACTCTTTCATTACCTTCAAAATATCCTCTTAAAACAAAACTTATACCATCACAGGCAACCCCAAATTTTGCTGGCAACCACATTGCATAGGAATCTAATTGCGCAATTGCATCATCATCAATTCGAGACTCAGGGCTTTTAGCCTCGATAACGACATACGGAACTCCACCCTTGTATATTACGATATCGGCTTGTTTTGTTACTGATTGGCGCCCAGCGTGAATGCGAACTGGGACACGCAACTTGTAATCATTTTCATTTCTTATTAATCCAAGTTCACGGAATAATGGAATAATTACTTTATTCTCTACATCAGCTTCAGAAGTTAATTGATTTAGAGAAATATTAAGTGTCGTGGTATTTGATGAAGTATTATTTGAGAATCTAGTACTCATTGGGAAAACAAGACCCATGAATCTCCAAATGAGTCGAATAGATTAAATGTTCCAGATCATAATACAAAAACGTGGAGCCTCAATCGTTGCTCGCTCCACTCTGTAAGGCTCTGGAAAATGCCCGTCTGTCGAAACGAGCAACGCCAGCCCCACGCTGTGCATATATAAATCATCATTGCATACCTCCGGATATTCACTAGAGATATGCAACTGGGATATAATATACACCCATAGGGCGTAACGTTGCTTCTTTTCTCCTGACAGACGTTTTGAATTTTCCAGATTCTACAGAGTCAGAACAAAAGCGCAAATTACGCCTTGCAATATGTCTACCCTCCCAATAAAAGTGTCAATAGACCCCTCTTCGTGGGCTGGCGAGTGCAAAATTACGAAAAAATATTGAGGTGGACAAGGGTTGATGCTTAGTAGCTTATGAAGTCATCTAAACTAATTTAGATGACTTCAATATAACCGTACACAACAATACACTGATAAACAACAATACGCTGAAAAACAACGTATTGTTATCAAGGCCATATAGTTTCGAAACGTTACTGCCGGCTATTGAGCGCCAGCATCGATTCTATTGTATCGCGGGAGTTGCTCAGACGTGGCACTTTGCGCTGGCCACCGAGCTTGCCGGTGGATGCAAGCCACGCGTCAAATAGTCCCGGTCGCGCCGTGGTGATACTCAGCCGGTCAAGGAATATTCCGCCGCTGCGCTTGGCTTGATAGTCGGAGTTCTCCTGTTGCAGCATGGAGTCGAGGGTGTCGGCGAAAGCATCTATACCGCAAGGTGGCTCCACATCCCATTCTATAAGCCATTGATGACGGCCACGACTGCCCTCGGAGGTATACACCGGAGCAGCGGTATAGTTGAGCACACGCGCGCCGGTGGCATCACACGCCCGAGCCAGAGCGGCATCAGCATTATGCACCATCAGCTCCTCTCCAAAGGCATTTATATAAGCCTTGGTACGCCCGGCTATGGTGATTCGCAGCGGAGCTACGGTGTCTATTCTCACCACATCACCAATGGCATATCTCCACAGGCCGTTGGGAGCAGAAATCAACATACTGTAGGTGCGCCCGGGTTCTACTTCCCAAGCGGGCACGGGAGTTGCCGAAGGATCCGAGGAAGGCACAAATTCATAAAATATGCCGTGACGCAGCAGCAGAAGCATCGAGCGCGGTGTCTCGGTATCCTGCACCGCAAAGAAACCCTCGGATGCATTATAGGTTTCCACATAATGCATCCGCTCAGGATCGGTGATGGAACGATACAACTCGCGATAGGGTTCAAAGGATATTCCGCCGTGGAAAAACACTTCGAGATTGGGCCACACCTGATGAATATTGTCGGCACCGGTGATAGCGAGCACCTCGCGAAGCACGGTGAGAAACCACGACGGCACACCGGATATGTTGGTGATATTTTGCGTTGCGGCGGCGCGGGCCAGTGCTGGCAGTTTTTTGGTCCAGTCCTCCATCAATGCTATTTTCTTGGAGGGCACCCGAAGCAGGTTAACAGCCGGATTGATGGCCTCGATAAGGTTGGCCGAGAGGTCGCCAACACGCACTCCGCGCGGAAGGTCGCGCACCTCGTTGGCAAACGATCCACCTAAAATAAAGCTCTTGCCTGCAAACAACCGCGACTGCGGATTGCGTCGCAGGTAATGCGACACCACCGCCGAACCGCCCGGATAATGATTGAGCCGGAGCGAATCGGCCGTCACAGGTATATATTTGCTTTTGCCGTCGGATGTGCCGCTCGACTGGGCGAACCGGCGGCACACTCCAGGCCATAATATATCGCGCTCGCCGTGCAGCATACGCTCCACCCACGGGCGTATGTCAGGATATTCCGCCACCGGCACGTTTGCGGCATAGTCGGCGTATGACATCCCTCCGCGTATGCCCGCGGTGCGGCCATATTCCGTATGCTCGGCGCAGCGTGTAAGTCGGTCGAGCTGTTCGATTTGCGCATGGCGGATGGCCTCGGGTGTAGCCACGCTCAGGTCGGCAAGCGCATCGGCTACAAAGCGTCCACGTAGCAGCGGCGTGATGTTCAGCATATTAGAGCACTGCTACTTTTACAGGTGTGTGACACTCATTTGAGGTAACAAAATAGATGCCGGCGGTGATGTCCACATCGGTATTGTCTTCCACCTCATCAAGATAAAGCACAAGCTGGCCGCTCACGTCGTAGACACACACGCCGGTGTGGGTCATCGGACTGTTGAAGCGCATAACACCCTGGAAGCCGCGCACGATCAGGGCACGGTCGCCGGTGGTCACGCCGGTAATACCGTTATGGCTCACAAACACCACATTCGACATGGGTGAGCGATAGCCCAAGCGCACGCTCTGCACAGCGTAGCTTTCTGATTCCCACTGGTCAAAACCTTCGATGATGATTCCGGGTTCCTCGGCCAGCACTTCTTCCATTTCAGCCTCGCCACGGGCGTATTTGGTACGCGAGATAATCCAGTAGTCGACGACCTCGCCGGCGGGTACAGTCCAATTGGCGCGATAGCTCGTGGCGGTGATGTCGGTGGCATCTGTGGCGGTGCACGCTGTGAGTGTGGGTATCGGCAGGCATTGACCTATGAGCGTAATGCCGCGCGAACCGGTGATGCCGCCTTCGGATATTATCAGGCGCGCTGTGTGTTCACCCACAGCTGTGGGTGTGTAGGTCACGCGCAGCCGCGTGCCGTCAGCAGAGTTGACCAACGATGCCGAGAGACTTGTCGAAGGTATTGAGAACATCGAGCGATCTGTGCCGCTCAACACCAGGTCAAGCGAACCGGTCAGGTTTTCGCCCTTGAAAAACAGCTCAGAATATGTCGAGCCGCCCACGGCTACCTCGCCGAAATCAAGCGATGTACCCTGTGTGGGTGTGGTGAGCTCGGAATCTCCGGTGGGGACGTCGGCACCCACGGTGAATTTCTCACCCACTTTCTCGCCCCAGAGGTATTCGGCCAGTTCGGGGTGGTCGATAAATGGATTACGATTGTTCTGAATCGAAAATACTACGTCGTTGCGGTTCTTTTCCTTATCGCTCACGGGGTCCTGACGGTGCCACTCCATAAGCATGCGTGCTGCCCAGCCGGTGAGTGTGGGATAGGTGTTCTGGCTCACCATGTAGGTGTATTTCCAGGTGAGGTCCTGATAGCAGGTGGCCATATAGAAATATGTGCGCGCAAAGTCGCCTTTATATTCGTCATCGGGCTCAAACACCCACTGGCAGCCACCACCCTGACCGGTGGCCGGATAGCCCACCTTGGATATGCCGTTGTCAAACTTCACTTTCTCGGTGGTAACCACTTCACCCAGCGGATAATTGCTCTTGGCCATATTGGCCGTTGCCTCCGAGGGATATAGATGGTTGAGGTCAACGTATGCCCCTACCCCGGTGGAGCCGCCCCACCAGCTTTTGGGGAACGAGTGCTCGCGGTTGAGCCCCGTGAACGATGGCGCATACAGGGGGATGTCGCTGTACATATCCCACCAGCGCTTCGAATCGGGATACACATCGGTGCGCTGGAAATATTGGGGAAGTGCCGAGTAGGACGACACGCGGGTGAAATTATGCACCAGTTCGTAGATAGCTGTTTTGAGGTCGCCCTCGCTCAATCCGTCGAGAGACTTATAATAACCCTGGGGCGCTTCGGCCCGGGAGCAGAATGTGATGGACAGCAGGCCCGTCAGGGCGGTGATACGGGATAGTATTTTCATGAGGATCAGAGATTTATTCGGTTCAGAACTTTCCTGTAAGGATGTTTCGTATATTGTTTAGCTTGGTAAGGGCTTCGAGCGGGGTGAGGTTGTTGATGTCAATGCCAAGCAGGGCATCGCGCACTTGCTCCAGCACCGGGTCGTCAAGTTGGAAGAACGATAGCTGCACACCGGGTTGGGCTGAAGCCGCCGCTGCCACATCGGGAGTCGAGGCGGCTGAACGGCCGTTCTCGGCGGCTTTCTCAAGGCGATGAAGCACACTGTCGGCCCTTTCCACAATCTCGCGCGGCATTCCGGCCAGACGCGCCACATGGATGCCGAACGAGTGTTCCGACCCTCCGGGTGCGAGCTTGCGCAGGAACACCACTTTGCCGTCGATTTCCTTGACCGATACGTTCACGTTACGGATACGTTCAAAGCTTTCAGCCATATCATTCAGCTCATGGTAATGGGTGGCGAAAAGGGTCTTGGGATGCAATCCCTGGTGTTCGTGGATATATTCGATGATAGACCACGCTATGGATATGCCGTCGTAGGTGGATGTGCCGCGGCCAAGCTCGTCGAATAGCACCAGCGACCGCCGCGACATATTGTTGAGGATAGCGGCGGCCTCGTTCATCTCCACCATAAAGGTAGATTCGCCAAGCGAGATATTGTCTGACGCTCCCACGCGGGTGAAAATCTTGTCCACGACTCCTATATGCGCGCTTTCGGCAGCCACATAGCATCCGCATTGCGCCATTATGACATTCAGAGCCGTCTGGCGCAGCAACGCCGATTTACCCGACATATTAGGGCCGGTGATCATCAGAATCTGAGCCGTATCGTTGTCAAGCTCCACTGTGTTTGATATATACGGCTCCCCGGGCGGAAGCTGACGCTCAATCACCGGATGCCGCGCCTCGGTGAGCCGCAACAGCAGCGAATCGTCCACCACGGGGCGGGTGTAACGATTCTCGATAGCCACCCGGGTAAACGCACTGAGTACGTCAATCTTGGCCAGCGTAGCCGCATTCTGCTGAAGGGTGGGTATATGCGCGCTTATGGTGGTAATAAGGTCGTTATATATGCTTTCTTGCAGCGACGCAATCTTATCCTGCGCCGTCAGTATTTTTTCTTCGTATTCCTTAAGCTCCTGGGTGATGTATCGCTCGGCGTTCACAAGGGTCTGCTTGCGTATCCATTCGGTGGGCACCTTGTCGCGGTGGGTGTTGGTCACCTCGATATAGTAGCCGAATACGTTGTTGAAACCTATCTTTAACGATGTGATACCGGTATTGCGCACCTCGCGCGCCTGTATCTGCAACAGATAATCCTTGCCCGAATATGCAATGGCGCGCAGCTCGTCAAGCTCGGCCGACACCCCTTCGGCAATAAATTCGCCCTTCAAACCGGCATCGGGCCGAATCGTGCGTCCGATGGCATCTGCCACCGCTCCACATGGGTCCAGCCGCTCGCCCAACTTGCGCAAGGCGCCCTCCCGGGCTTCGGCACACACCGCGCGGATGGGTTCCAATGCCACGAGCGCCGCACGAATCTGCAACAGATCGCGTGGGGTGGCACGGCGAGTGGCCACTTTGCTCACAAGGCGCTCCAGATCACCCACCTGATGCAACTGTTCCTCAAGGACATCGCGCTCATCGGGCATACGGAAAAACGCTTCGACTACATCCAGGCGCTCATTGATGGCACGCGGATCGCGCAACGGGAACATCAGCCAGCGATGCAGCAGGCGCGATCCCATAGGCGTAACCGTGCGGTCAAGCACACCCAAAAGGCTTCGGCCACCCTCGTCCAGCGGCTGCACAAGCTCCAGATTGCGCACTGTGAATTTATCAAGACGCACGTATCGGTCCTCTTCGATTCGCGAAATCGAGGTAATATGAGCCGTGCGTGTATGCTTCGTATAATCAAGATAATGCATAATGGCGCCGGCAGCCACAATAGCATCGTGCATCCCCTGGATGCCGAAACCCTTGAGCGACGCCGTGCCGAATTGCGCCCGGAGCCGCTCCTCGGCAGCTTCAGACGTAAAAAGCCAGTCGTCAAGCTCAAAAATCGTATATTTTTCGCTCAGCATCTCCACAGCCTGCTGGCGGCGCGTGCGCTCCACCAGCACCTCCTTGGGAGCCATATTGCCCATGATTTTATCGACATAGTCAGCCGTACCCTCGGCCGTGAGAAACTCACCGGTGGAAATATCCAGAAAAGCCACGCCTATAGCCGATTTGCCAAAATGCAGGGCCGCCAGAAAATTATTCTCGCGATGCGAAAGCACCGTATCGCTCATAGCCACGCCCGGCGTCACAAGTTCGGTGATACCCCGCTTCACCAACTTCTTGGTGAGCTTCGGATCCTCGAGCTGCTCGCAGATAGCCACACGCTTGCCGGCACGCACCAGCTTAGGCAGATATGTATCAAGAGCATGGTGCGGAAACCCCGCCAGCTCCACATGCTGCGCCTGCCCGTTGGCACGCCGCGTCAGGGTGATACCCAAAATCTCAGACGCCGCGATTGCGTCATCCGAAAAAGTCTCATAAAAATCACCCACACGAAACAGCAACACAGCATCCGGATGCTTCTGCTTCATCTCGAAATACTGCTTCATCAGCGGAGTCTCAACAACTTTCTTTGCCATGATGCAAAGTTAAACAAAAAACTCCAAACCGCCACCCCCTCAACACAAAAAAAGCGCCCCGGCCCGGCCGAAGCGCTTGAAAAAGGTAATGGATAAGCCTCAAATCAATCCATCGTATCTTCAGGTTGCAGAGGAGTGTAGGGGCCGTCCTTCACCTCGAAGATGGTGGATGGCTCGATGACCTCGACTGCGTGCCACTGTCCGGCCGGAATCTGCACACCATAATTGCCGGCAGCTGCATCAAGCAGGTAGCGCTCTGTCTGCCCCCCGCAGCCATCATAGAACACCACGAACATACGCCCGCGCAGCAGGATGTAAGTTTCGGCAGTGTGGCGGTGGCGATGAATCGGAATCACCGTGCCCGGCAGCAACACATTGAGCAGGCGTTGAGCCTTGGAGTCAAGGCTATCGTGCAGGTTATAATTCATTCTGAGGCGCGGACTTTCCTGCGCCTTCACCGTAATATCGTCAAGAAGGGTATCGTCAATTATCATTGTGCTTTAGTTTTCAAGTATTCCTCGTGCAGATAATAATATTTACGCATAAATATGATATACGCCGCTGCCAGCGCCACAATCACCACACCCATATACACATAATGATTTACGGGCACGAAAATCAGACCCGCCGAAATCAATAGCTGCAACGCCATGTAAAACGACGACACTGCCACATGCGGCATGCGTAGCTCATTGGCCATAAGCTGATAAGCGTGCTTGCGGTGTGGTTTGCCCAAATTTTCGTGCAACCGAATTCGGTGACAAATCGTGAGCACCGCATCGGCCCCATATACAGCGAGCAATGTTATATACGCAAAATCATTTGTAGCCAGAATCAACCGGCCCAAAGCAAACAGCAAAATAAACGCCATTGAAATCGACCCGACATCGCCCGCAAAACATTTGGCACGTTTACGGAAATTAAAGAAACAGAATACCACAAGGCTCAGTCCCGTAACATATAGATACGGCATATCCACAAATCCCAATCTCCCATTCAGATAAATCAGCGGAACGAGTACGGCGAGCGAATATCCGCCGGTGATGCCATTTATGCCATCCATAAAATTATACGCATTGATAATGCCGACGCATACTATCAGCCCCACCAGCACCATCCACCAATCCTGAAAATTCAAGATGCCAAACTGATAGAACATGAGGAACATAGCAGCAAATTGCACCACAAGCCTCACGCTATCAGGGAGCGAGCGGATGTCATCAACAAAACTCACCAGCCCCACCAGCGTCAACCCCAGGATAAACCACGGATACTGAAACCCGAAGCAACCCCAGAAAATCCACGCCCCAAACAAAAAAATAATACCCCCACCACGCAGCGTGACAGAGGTATGCGACGACCGCATATTAGGCTTGTCGATAATATTAAACCGGTCGGCCACCCGAAAATAAGCCAGCTCCAACAACACCAGCACCAAGGCCACAATCAAAAACGTCATCATCAATTATCGGATTTGAAAACTTTTAATAGTCTTTGTCAGACCGTCGCGAGCATCCACCGGCATACGTTCAATGCCCAAGGCTTGTTTTATCTTACTATTCGACACCACGTAATTTTCTGTGAGCTTATCGAGTCGGAATGAATTAAGCGGCAGATGCAGCACATCGCCTGTCCGGGCCACAAAACGTATCATACCCTTCGGCAGTTTCCATATATGAGCACCCTTACCCATCGCTGCGCACATCACGCTTATAAGCTCATTTGTAGAAAGAGCATCATCGTCGGCCATATTATAGATACCACTCTTGACACTATGGGTAAGCAACCCCTCAATTACAAAAGTCAAATTGTCAATCGACGTAAATGTGCGTCGGTTATCAAAAGCTCCCAACGGCCATGGCAGCCTTTTTTTTACAAACCCATAAAGCAGATTAAGGTTACCCTTATTCCCCGGTCCGTGAATCATACAGGGGCGCAGTACTATTACATCACGCTCTTTATAAGGTTCAGGGTTATCTTTTAATTGTTTAAGAATATACTCTTCAGCCTTAACC
Organism: uncultured Bacteroides sp.; assembly: GCA_964531245.1. Classification (GTDB taxonomy): domain Bacteria; phylum Bacteroidota; class Bacteroidia; order Bacteroidales; family Muribaculaceae; genus CAG-873. The sequence continues at coordinate 21,105 of CAZHDH010000004.1, forward strand.
TTACTTTCACCATAAGGCCCGACGGGACAGGGCGTAACATCCTCAGTAAGCACATCGCCTGGCACTTTATCCACCGCGGCCTTGACCGAACTAAAAAAAATGAATTTACTTATAGCCGGATGCTTAGTGAAATAATCAAAAACCTTCTTAGTGAGATCAGTATTGACCTTGAAATACACCTCGGCACCCGCCTTATTCCGAGTATCATGAGCCTTCCCGGCCAGATGGATAATTGCGTCTACTTCCGGAATACGATTATTTTCGAGATCCTCCCACGAGAATGTTCTGACCACACCCTCTTTTTCCGGAGCGACAATGTCAATCCCGTAGATAGTATAATCTTTTCTCAGCGCTTCAACAAGATTTGTACCAACAAAACCATGTATGCCGGTGATGAGAATTATTGACATAACAATTTATTTGAAGAGTGATTCTAAGTTATCAATACATTTAGCAAAATTAAAATTTGCTTCGCTATATATCTTCCCTTTTTGACCTTTTTCCCTAAGAATAGCTTTGTCAGTTGTTTCGAGTAATTCAAATAATGAAGCTAAGGCGTGTGAATTTTCTGCCGGAACACTCCAGCCACATTCAGCTTCTTTAACAAGTGCAGCCCCTTCTCCATTAATCATTGCTACAATAGGCTTTCCTGAAGACATATATGCCTGTAGTCTCGAAGGTACAGTCAACGCAAAAATTGGTTCATCTTTTAGTGCCATAAATAGGACATCTGCCTTGGAGAAAAAGTAAGGCATAGTCTCTATGGGATATCTACCCAAACAATATATCTGATTCTCAAGCTGATTCTTTTTTGCAAAGTCTTCCACATAAGATTTTTTCCTGCCGTCTCCTACAAATATAATATTGATTGGTTTCCCCTTCAATAATAACATTGCTTGCATAATATGGGGTAAGTCTTGAGCATCGCCCATATTACCGGCCACAAGTATATTAAAACCAACCGGGAAGGTGGGAGCCTCAAAACTTGAATCGTTTGAGGTTAAAGAATCCTCAACCCAATTAGGAAAATATTTTATTTTATTATCAAATTCACCTTTCTCATTTATTGAGATCCGATAACCTTTCGAACCAATCAATAATATGTCTGAGTTTTTATAAATCCACCGAGTTAAACGATTGAATAAATGCAATATCATCTTATTCTTGACACCACCAGCTGCGGTCAAACTTTCGGGCCATAGGTCTAAGACCCAGAAATACAACGGAATTCGCTGAATCTTTTTTACAATTATGGCAGGCACACCTACGAGAATTGGAGAGGGTTCGTGAACAATGATAATATCATATTTATTTCGAAGAGCTATCCAAAATGCTTTTAAAGATGCAAAAAAAGTATAACTCAAGTAGTTTAATGCCAATCTTAATCCTCCACCATTTCCTCGTGGAATTAATAGTGACCGAAATACTTTAACCCCGTGGAGTATCTCTGTTCTTTTTTTAAGCAGTCCATACCCTTCATAAAATCTCCCATAAGGATAATTCGGGATACCGGTTAATACCGTTACTTCATGCCCTCTTCTCTTAAGTTCAAATGCCATATCATTACATTTGAAATTCTCTGGGTAGAAGTATTGAGTGACGATAAGAATTTTCACAGCTTTCTCCAAATCATCTTATTTACAATCCCTACATATGATTGAATTATTCGAACTATTTTATCCGAAACATTCTCATCAATGTATGCTGAAACCGGAGATGGAATATAGCCATCGGTTTGCATTTCAGTTGCCATTTGGACGGCTTGAATAACAGAGTCAGATGTTATTGATCCTATGACAAAGACACCGCTGTCTATTGCTTCAGGACGTTCTGTAGATGTACGAACTGATACCGCAGGAAAATGAAAATATGCGCTTTCCTCCGGTAACGTACCACTGTCACTTACGACACAGAAGGCACATTTTTGCAGTTTGTTATAGTCCATGAATCCTAGCGGTCTATGTTGTATTACTCGCTTGTCAAACTTGAAACCTCGTTCTTTTATGTATTTTTCAGAGCGTGGATGACAGCTGTATAATACCGGCATATCATAATATTCAGCTACTGCGTTGACGGCGTTCATCAGAGAGTAGAAGTTTGACTCAATATCTATATTCTCTTCCCGATGGCTCGAAAGAAGAATATATTTCTTATTTTCAAGGCTAAGTTCGTCCAGAATAGTACTATCGGCAATAGCTTTTGAATGAATCTTAAAAACTTCTGCCATAGGAGAACCAACCACGTAAGTGTATTCAGATTTTACACCCGAATCGAGGATATATCGGCGTGCATGTTCAGAGTAACACAGATTTACATCACTCGTAACATCAACGATTCTGCGTATCACTTCTTCAGGAAGATTCTCATCCTTACAGCGGTTTCCGGCCTCCATATGGAACACGGGAATCTTCAGACGTTTAGCGGAGATAATCGAAAGACACGAATTTGTATCGCCAAGTACTATAATTGCATCGGGTTTTACTTCAGTCATCAACTGGTATGACTTCGAAATTACATTCCCCATGGTCTCACCAAGGTTCTTCCCAACCACTCCTAAATAGAAGTCAGGTTCACGAAGACCCAGATCTTTGAAGAACACCTCATTGAGGGTATAGTCATAGTTCTGACCGGTGTGAACAAGAATGTTATCAAAGTATTTGTCGGATTTCTTAATAATCTCCGACATCTTGATTATCTCGGGACGAGTCCCCAAGATTGTCATCAGCTTCAGTTTCTTCATTTCAGATTATAGTGAGGATAGAGATTTTTATGATTAAAAGTCCATTCAGCCGCTTCAGCTACCATCTTTTCATAGTCTGGTATCTCATATGAGAAATCGAAGCGTGTGCGCTTCAGGGATTTATTAGCTGCAACACCTTCAACAGGATGAATAGTTACTTTATTACCTCTAAAGTACTTATTGAAAAGTTGCAGAAGGTCATACTTAGTGATAGATTCGCTTGGAACCGTATTATATAGGCCTGTCGCTCTCTCTTTAGCAGCCACTTCCATTGTCTTGGCCAGTTGCAATGTTGTCTGACCGGTCCAAATTGCCCCAGTAAAACCTCTAAGTTCGCCATCCTGCTGCATGAACCAATTTAATAAACCGATGCCTTTTTGATTGATATCTGGCCCTACTATAGAATTTCGGAGTGTGATATTCTTGTCATCATTCAACTCGCCAAGAGCTTTAGATCGGTCATAAAAAGTTGTTCCATCAGGGAAATCAGCTTCTGTATATTGGCCTCTTGCACCTGAGAACACACAATCGGTACTCATATGTATTACCAGACTTCCAACTTCATTAGCAGCCTGAGCTACGAAATGAGGAAGATAGCTGTTTAGCATTACTGCTAATGGGCGATTGTTTTCTGCAAACTGGTTCAGGACACCAATACAGTTGATAACAGTATCATATTTGCCATTTTGAATAATCTCTTTAAGAGCAGGAAAATCCGTTGCGTCTCCTGCTATACTTTTATTTAGCAAATTTGATTTCTCCAAAGCGAAACCTGTTACATCGTGTCCCTGTTCCTGAAGATATAGAGATATTTGATGCCCGGCCATGCCATTGCATCCCAATACAAGGAATTTCATAATTTACTCACTTCTTATTTCACTTTTTGATTCTCTCTCGATCAAGCCTAGATCAGCTTGAATGAAGCGGAGACGCATTAATTGCTCTTTCATTCCCTCCACATCAAGTCTTTTGGTATTATGAGAATGATAATCTTGCACAACTGTGAGTGTACCCTCACCCTCTGTAAAATATTTGTCATAGTTGAGGTCTCTCGTATCGGCAGGAATACGGTAATAATTACCCATATCGATCGCTTTGGCCATTTCCTCGCGAGTAACAAGAGTTTCATAGAGCTTCTCTCCATGACGAGTACCGATTACCTTGACTTCAGTCTCTCCATATTTCGGATCAACCTTGGTGTAAATCTCTTTTAACGCAGTTGCCAAAGTATCGAGTGTGGCCGCTGGTGCTTTCTGAACAAATAGATCGCCATTATGACCGTGGGTGAAAGCATAGATTACGAGGTCAACTGCATCATCTAGAGTCATCATAAAGCGTGTCATCTCGGGGTCGGTGATTGTGATTGTTTTCCCGGCCATCATTTGTTCAACCCAAAGAGGGATTACTGAACCACGACTCGCCATTACATTGCCATAGCGGGTGCAGCATATTGTAGTTGGGGCTCCCTCGCCAAGTTCACGCCCTTTAGCAATAGCAACCTTCTCCATAAGGGCCTTAGAAATACCCATCGCGTTGATAGGGTAGGCCGCCTTATCTGTCGACAGGACGACTACATTTTTGACCCCGTGCTCAATTGCTGAAAGAAGAACATTGTTTGTGCCCTCCACATTAGTACGGGTTGCTTCCATTGGGAAAAACTCGCAACTTGGAACCTGTTTAAGAGCCGCAGCAGAGAATACATAGTCGACACCACGCATCGCAATATCAACCGACTCCTTATTGCGGACATCTCCAATGAAATACTTCACCTTAGGATTCTGAAGCCTATGCCTCATATCATCCTGTTTCTTCTCGTCACGGCTAAAAATACGTATTTCCTTTATTTCTGAGTCAAGGAAACGACGTAATACGGCGTTACCGAAAGAGCCGGTACCTCCGGTTATCAGGAGGATCTTGTCTTTAAATATTGACATTATGATAATAATTTTATATTTTCAAATAGTTCTTTCCACCCGGGACGGCGTGAAATATCGATAGGTCGGTATCTCTTGCCTTTTTCGACAGATTCGATAGCTTTCTGCCATGCCTGAGGGTCATTAAATTTTACAAACTTCGCGCCCTCATAACCATCCAACACTTCGCGTGCGTATGGCAAATCTGCCGCTATTATAGGCATTCCGGTCATTGCAGCCTCTAAAAGGGGTAATCCGAATGTTTCGATATAGCTGGGGAAAAGCAACGCATCACATTCGCGGTATAGCGCACAGATGCATTCGTAAGGTTGCATACCCAAAAATTTGATGCGACCGTCGGCAGCTATCCGATTATCCGGATCAATTGTGTATAATATTTCTATATTTGCATCGCTCAGTTTCAATGCCTCATCTATTATTCTATGATTCTTATAGAAATGAGGCATAGCCGGGTAGAGAAGCTTTAATGGAGCGGATCCACTGGCATTCTGACCGACTGCTTCCTTAGGCACGGATACCGATGGACTATATACCTTAATAAGCGCTTCGGGATGTTTAAACCTTTTGGCGAAGCCTTCTTTGATAAAATCTAACTGGACAAATACCTTAGTGTCCTTTTTCAAAAAGAATTTTACAAAGAATGGGTAGACATTTTTATAAAACCAAAACGTGCGTTCCTGAGCTTTCACCGGACTCCAATTGAATGGATAAAACGGCAGAGATTGGTGATAGTAAAGATATGATGGCACATCCTTGCCTACTCTGAACCCCGTATTTTGCAGAGATACCGCAGCAATTGGCTCAATATCATTCTTCTTCAACCATTTACGCACTCCGGCAGCGTCCCACCAAAGACGTTTGTGCATTGGCTTTACTCCTTGGATCGGCTCAATCCTGACATTATTGTTTTCAGTATTAATTGCGATTTGGGGTGACACAAATATCAGCCATTTCCTGCTATCAGAAGGTATATTTTCAACAAACTGGCGCAGGATGCTGAGAGCGCCACTACGATCCAGGGCTGTTGCATTCACTATTATCCGCTTATCCATAGCGATTTTATTTTACGGAATTGAATAGAGCCTCCCACCGGTGCATAATATGGTCTTTCTGATATTTTTCGGCGTCTTGAAATGCATTATTACCAAGCGTCTGTCTTAGTGCAGGATCTTCAATTACTTGAATAATTGCATTCGCCAAGCCGGATATATCACCGTCGGCCACCAACAAGCCGTTGTGCCCGTCTTCTATCACATCCCGCGGCCCGCACTGGCAGGTGAACGATACCATCGGCAACCCAACCTTGATTGCTTCCAGAAGCACCATCGGAAGCCCTTCATAACGTGATGAAAGCACCAATGCCGAGTTGTGTAGGTATTCGCTGCCTATATCTTTGGTGGGTGAGTGTATAATCACTTTGCCGGCAAGTTCTGCATCAGAAATCTGCTTTTCCAGATCACATTTAAGCTCGCCACTACCAAAAATATTCAGAATCCAGTCAGGATATTTTTGAGCCACGATTTTCCAAGCTCTTATAAGTCGGTCATAGCCTTTCTGATAGCTTAGACGCCCTACCGCAATCATTGATTTAGATTGAAGGGAAGCTTGTGGAGATGCACCGGTTTCTACAAAATTTGGTATAACTTCAATATTATCTACATTGGTCCAATTTTGTCGATCCTCCTGCGTAAGACATACAAAACGGTCGTATTTCTTTAATACTCTGCGGTCATTGTAAGTAAGATATTTATCGATCCAATGCCATACCCCTCCTCTATTCAATTGCAACCGATACCATCGCGAAAAATGTATCTCGGCAATTTTACGACTGCCGTCCTTTATCAACGGTACGAAACCCACCTCGTTACCGAACGTAGAGACAACAATATCTGCTTTCAGATCAAAAAGCAATCTTTCGAGTCTTTTTCTATGAAGCTTGATCAGCTTACGGCGGGCAAACATTTTCTTCAATACACCATACGATTGGGTATCAAGGTAGGGAATGTCCAAATCAACCCGCTTGATTGCTGGATGTAAAGGAAAGAAATCAGGACGACCAAACTGGGTAACGGTGACGATCGTAACATCGTATCCGCGCTCAGCAAGCCAATTCGCTTTACTGGTAACGACGCGCTCCATTCCACCGGAGTTAAATGTACCTGACAAGCAATATACGATTTTCATTTTCGGTTTATATCAATAACGGAGATACGGTATGTAACTCACATAATTATGGCTATCGGCAAAGAAACTTATAATTCGGAATACAGATAAGCAAATCACCAAGCATAAGGATACAAGGCAAATGAATTTCCTTCTTCTGAAGTAGTGAATGATATAAGGAACCAATACCATTTCGTATACTGAAAAATATATACTCCCACGTCCTCCCACTTGAGGTATAAAGCCAAATATAAGATACACAATTATGCCACATAAATAAACTTTCGTTATATATGATATCTCCGGCGAACGATTACTATTAAGAAATACTGCAATAAGTAATGTTACAATCCTCACCACTATTGTGAAGGATATTCCAAGCTCCTCATTTTCTGTCATTGCATAATATATCAGCTTTTGTACAATGCCAAATTGACTAAGCGATAATAATTGAGCAGTAACTTGCAAACTAATCCCATACAACATAAGACTTATTAAAATTACAGCAATATATGTTGCAATTTTAAAATCTCGCTTAGGTATTAAAAAAATGAGAAATGCCAATATTGCCGAAATATGAAAAAAGCACGCACATATTAGAAGTAAGAAAGCTATATTTTTCTGTTTAATATAATTTTGCCATACAGCTAATGTCACTATACCCATGGCCAACCCCTGTCTTATTTGTCCCATATACGTTGGTAAAAGCAGAGTAGTTGAAAATACTACTAGTCCTAATACAGGATAATAGTATTTTGAAAAATGATAAGTCCCTTTAAATGTTAATGTTAGTGATAGTACAGCAATAATAAATATTAAAAATTTATATGATGGACTTAACCAGCATAATAGCTCGAAACCATACTCAACAAAGGTCTCACCTTCTGTTTCATGACCGGTTTTAATATAAACGTAAATATTCTCATAACTTTCCCAATCAAAACCATTTCGTCTAAGCGCCGCAAAAAGGATTATTATGAAACATGCCATAATATATGGTAGTTTGCTATTCGCAGGCCGTATACTTACAACCGTTAAAACAATCAGTATAAAAATTAACAATTCATAAATCCCCATTTATCAATATTATGTTCGAAAAGGTTATACTAAAAGTTTAGATTATAGAACGAATTATAATCCCCAATCTTTTTATGTACGTCTAATGATTAGATTAGATTCGATAAAAGAAGTATGATGCCGTGCAGATCTGACAATAAGTCAGGCTATAATATCCGGAGCAAAAAGGAAAAGCAGTAATGAATACACCATTAGGGGTATCCATATTTTGTTTTTGTTATTTGTTATTGTGCTCAACATCGCTCAAGCAAGTATTCTTTTATGCCACTTTTGGGGTAAGATTTCGCCGGATAAATAAAAAATGTAGCTGATTGGGGTTCGAGGTTGCTTCACATTATCTTTAAATGCAGAAGCGAGGAGCGTTTATCGAATTTTTTATAATCTAATTCTAATTAAGCCTCCAAAATAGAATAATAGTGCTTGAATAAACAAAGCGGGATTCTTCTTGACTGTTTTGCTTGAAAACAGCTTTTGTATACCGCATTTATTTTTCAAAACGCTTATAAACTTACACATAGCATAAGTTCGAGACTTTCCATCAAATGACATCTTGAATAGATAGTCGTATAATCTATCTAATTCTTGTAAGCTCATTGGTTCATCACTCCGTGATTTTATAAAAAGTTTACGAATTTCACCTTCCAATGAGAGCTTATCAGCAAAAATGCTATCAGCATACATACGGCTTTTTATGCTCCTCTCTGCACCAGCCTTTACTTGAGACTGACATTGATGTATTCGGTAATGAAATAATACCTTAGGAATATTCGCGAATTGAACACTTTCGACTAATCTTAACCAGAGATTCCAATCTTGAGCTACACGACAATTTTCATCATACTTATTCGCCTCAAAGATATGTCGTCTACCCATAATTGTGGGATGTATGAATGGACAATATGAAATTATCGAGGCTTTTAATACCTCCGATTTGTGGTATAGCCACATTTTATTTGTAACTGTGCCTTCTTTGTCAATTATTCTGGCATCTGTGCCACATATACCAATATTAAGGTTTGACTCTAAAAATTGCACTTGTTCTCTAAATCGATTTTCCAAAGATATATCGTCCGCATCCATACGAGCGATATAGTTCCCCTTAGCTAATTGGATGCCTTTATTGAGTGAAGCCGTTAATCCGATATTCTCAGGGTTATTTACAACTCTTATCCTTCTATCCTTTTCAGACAACTCCGATAATAAAGTCTTATTTTCCTCCCGATCTGGTTTATCATTAATAATAATGAACTCAAAATCAGTAAACGTTTGATTTAGAATAGAATCTGCTGCTTGCTGAATCCAATCAATCGGCTCATTATATACACTCATTATAACCGAAACCGTGGGCACTGAAATATTATTTTGCACCGGCATATCTAATTAGTTGGGAATTCGGAATATATAAGCGATAATAAACAACAAGCCGTAAGGAAAGATGATTGAAAAAGAGATCATTCCGCATATGGTACCCCAAAATTGCTTCAATAGTTTTACTATTCTGCAATCTTTATTTTTATCGCCGTATGGGAGGAATATATCGTTTGCTATTGATTCTTTACCATTGATTCTTTCCACAAATTCTGTGTAAGCCTTTCGTTGTGTGCGTTCAAGTCCCAAATAGTAGGCATCAAGAATACAAAAGACACCAATTATGCAGTAAAGAATATTCAAATCCTTACAATTATTGTCAGTGCTGTACACTAACACCAATAGGGCTCCGACAATACCGAAGCACCATTCTTTGCATTTTGCACTGTTTTCTGCTAATCGAGAGATAATTCCTTGCATCATCTCTATATGAGCCACAACTGCAGGCTCATTCTTCATTTGTAGAACATCATTAGTAGCGTCTGACATACTATTTAATTTTTATTTTATCTCGAAAGTCTTATAGAGAACGTTTAACGCATGAGTCTGCGGAGAATTTAGGAATTCCCGCTTCCATTGACATAATTGGGATCCTCTCAGACGTTTAAAATCCGTAAGGTCTACTTCAAAATCAAACGAATAAGCCTCATTCAACATGAACTGAGTCTTTCCTCCATCTGAAAAACCACGAGTCTGTGTAGAAAATCTTTCAGGTACATTGATACGGAGAAAATTTGCTGTGAATAATTCGTGATAAATCCAGACCGATGAGGTTGTACTTTGGTAGGAAAGTGACTGATCTGTTGATAAGAAGAACAGGGCTTCACAATTATCCATCATTTTTGTCAATGCCGTAGATAGCAGTATGTGAACATACGCTGTCGATTGATTACGCTTTTCATAATTATATGTATGAGTAGATGGATTCAATAATGGTTGATCAATCTTTTGTTGTAGTTCAGCGATATTTCCCCAAATAGTAGAATCTATAAATGCATTAAGATCAAAATTCTCTTTCAAAAATCCGGCCAACATTAGAGCTAAATCTCTATTGGCGTGAGAATGCGAAATAAACACATCCGCCTCTACTTTTGGGAACCAAGCGTCCCTGAGGGTATTTGCATCTATGTGACCATTAGGATTGAGATACTCTTCAATACTACCTGAAATTTGATTACGAAAATCAGAAAAAATGGATTCACCAATTCTCTTTAGCCTTTCACCTGTTTGGCAAAATGTTTGCGGTTGTAAATTTTCTATAATAAATTTGCTAAACATCTCCTTAAATTTAAAAAGATTTAATTGTTAACTACGATGCTCATTATCCATCTGTTTTATTTTCTTCGCTTGATTAATCTTGCCGGCGAACCTACGTATATGCCATAGGGCTCTGTTGATTTGGTAACCACACTTCCTGCGCCAATAACACATCCTTGTGCAATTGTCACTCCATCAAGTATTTGAACTCCACTCCCTACCCACACATCATCTTCTATTGTAATACCTTTCTTACTAAGGGGCTGTTTCGCTATGGGGATTGTAGTATCACTAAATTGGTGATTTGATGGAATGAAAATACACTGTGCTGCAATTCTGACGTAGTTGCCTATAGTTAGATTACCTTGCCCATAAAGAAGCGTGTAGGGATTTACAGAACAGTGATGTCCGATTTTTACATTTCCGCCGTAGGTTAGAATTTTACATCCCGATCTAAATACACAATCATCTCCTATTATAATTTCGCCACCATAAGCCACGTTCATTTCAACATTCGACTCACGATATATGCGCTTTCCGGCGGTTATCTGAGGGTAATATTTTAACAGCCGTCCTCGTGTGCGGCAGCATAGGCTCCGGAATTTAGTTCGTATTATGTGCAATACTTTGTTTTTCATTGTCATTAAATTCTCTGAAGATTTTTGCTGATAAGAAGAGACGATACATAGTCTCAATAATATATGATGAGACTGTGAGTATAATGAAATTCAGCACTGAATCTAACCATCCGCCAATCCACATTATTGATAGCATTATCGCGTAGCTGAAAGTACTCACGATCGTTGAATATAATACATATCGATTACGCCCGAAAACTACAAAAACAGCACTCGGGATATAGAAGCTCAGGCCGGTAAATATTGGTACAAGCAAATAAACCCGTAGAGGAAACAAATCTATTTCCTGATCTATAAAGAATTTTACAATATATGGTAATAAGAAATAAACGCAGCAAACCATCAGAATAGATATGAGAAAGAGTCCAAGCATTATTCGTTTAGTAGTTGCGACGTTAGGATTCCTTGACATCTTTGGGAAAATTACACTACAAAATATTGTAGTTGGCTTGGCCAAAATATTTACTATCTTTGTACCTAAATCATATATTACCACATCGCTCATTCCCAGAATTCCTCCCATTAAGTTATAGCTGAATTTATCTTTAACATTCAGCATTACATCGCTTAGAAAAATCGGGGTAGTTTCCCTTAAATGAAATTTATATGATGAAATATCTGGTTTGATAAACTTCAGGTTATGTTTTTTGAATACTACATATAATGAGTAAATACCACCGGTAAGATAACCGATTGACCACAGTGCCGGAACTAATATATATTGCGAAGGTTGAGTCACAATAAAGAAGGTAGAGCAAATAAACAGGAGTCTTGTAAATACATTAATTATTGTAATGTATTTCATATTCTCAATACCCTGAAAATAAAAGTCTGGCAATAAGGCTGAACTGAAGGTCAATCCATAGGAAAGAAGGAATAGAATCCATTGCGACCTATAGGATGGGATAAGCAAAACTATCCCAATATATAGTATTAGTGTGCCTATCCATAAAAGGACTCTAAGAGATACAACCGTGGAGACTACTTTGCTGAGTTCGGTTAAATTATCTCGCACACTCGCCACATATTTGGCACTTACTCTGCGAAATCCGAAGTCAATTATTATGGATGCATAGGAAGCTGTAACCTGAGCCGTAATAACCCAACCATATAATTCCGTACCTAATACCCTGACTAAGTACGGATACGTGATAAGAGGGGCTATAAGAACAAATATTTCTAAAATCGCCAAATAGGAGAAGTTAGAAAATATAGTCTTGTTGTTTTTTATTTTTTCGGATATTTGTAACACCTCAACTCTAGTCTTAGCATTTAAAGTATTCTCTGAACCACGCTGCGGTGCGGTTGATGCCGGATTGCAGGGGGGTGTTGGGGGTGAAGCCGGTGGCGGCGGAGAGGGCGGTGGAGTCGGCGTAGGTTTGGTATACGTCGCCGGGCTGCATGGGCAGGTAGTTTTTGCGGGCTTCTTTGCCGGCGGCTGTTTCGATGCAGCGTATATAGTCCATCAGGCGTGTAGGGGTCTGGTTGCCAATGTTGTAGATTGAGGCAGGGGTGTCGCCGGCGGGAATTACTCGTGCGATGCGTGTGATGCCTTCAATGATATCGTCGATATAGGTGAAGTCGCGCAGCATATCGCCGTTGTTGAACACCTTGATGGGGCGATCGTGGAATATGGCGTCCATAAACAGGAAGGGCGACATATCGGGGCGTCCCCAGGGGCCGTAGACGGTGAAGAATCGCAAGCCTGTGGTGGGCAGATTGTAGAGTTTGCTGTATACATTGGCCATCAGTTCATTGCTTTTTTTGGTGGCGGCGTACACTGATACCTGATTGTCCACGCGGTCGGTTTCCTGGAATGGGGTCTTGGTATTTCCGCCGTAAACGGATGAGGATGAAGCGTAAACGAGGTGGCCCACGTGGTGTGTGCGTGATGCTTCAAGGATGTTGAGGAAGCCTACGATGTTGCTTTCGATGTATGCGTAGGGGTTTTCGATTGAATAGCGCACTCCGGCCTGTGCAGCCAGATTGATTACAATGTCGAATTGTTCTTGTGCGAAAAGGGCATCGAGCCGGGATTTGTCGCATATGTCCATACGGCAGAAGCGGTAGTTGGGGTAACTTGTGCTCTGCACTGTGTGTCCCTGCACGATGTCGCGTTCGGCGATGCCGCTTTCGGCCAGACGTGCATATTTCAGGCTTACGGGGTAATAGTCGTTAATGTTATCGATACCAAAGACGGTTTCGCCTGCAACGCATAGTGCGCCCACGAGATGAAAGCCGATGAATCCGGCGGCTCCGGTTACGAGGATTTTCATATCAGTCTTGATTGAATATATCGCGGGTGTAGACTTTTGTGGCGACATCGGCCAGATCGGCGCCGGTGCGGTTGGCCAGAATTGCCCGGCTTTGGCGTTTAAATTCGTCAAGATCGTTGACCACGCGGCTGCCGAAGAAGGTTGAGCCGTGGTCAAGGGTTGGTTCGTAGATGATTACGGTGGCTCCCTTGGCCTTAATGCGTTTCATTACGCCTTGAATTGAGGATTGACGGAAGTTGTCGCTGTTTGATTTCATGGTCAGGCGGTAAACGCCGATGGTCACAGGCTGTTCGGGGCTCCAACCGGCCATGCGGAGCACTTGGTCGGCTATGAAATCCTTGCGGGTGCGGTTGCTTTCCACTATGGCGCTCATCATATTCTGTGGCACATCGGCATAGTTGGCCAGCAGTTGTTTGGAATCTTTGGGGAGGCAATAACCGCCGTAGCCAAATGATGGGTTATTATAATGTGTGCCGATGCGTGGGTCAAGGCCGATGCCTTCGATGATGGCGCGGGAGTCGAGGCCTTTGACCTCGGCGTAGGTATCAAGCTCGTTAAAATAGCTCACGCGCAGGGCCAGATATGTGTTGGCAAAGAGCTTCACGGCTTCGGCTTCTTTCATTCCCATAAACAGGGTGGGTATATCGGGTTTGATAGCTCCCTGACGTAGCAGTTGGGCAAACTCGTGAGCCTTGGCGTCGAGGTATTCCGGATCTGTAAGTTGCTGAATAGCCTCGTTTTCAGCTGCAAATTCGGCTTTATCAATTATCTTGGGGACACCGGCTATGATGCGGCTGGGATAGAGGTTGTCGTACAACGCTTTACTTTCGCGCAGAAATTCGGGAAAGAAGAGCAGGTTGAATTTTTTACAGCCCTTCTCGCGGTATTTAAGATACAAGCTGCGGCAGTATCCCACCGGAATGGTTGACTTTATCACCATCACTGCGTCTGGATTGACGCTGAGCACCAGGTCAATTACATCCTCAATATTATGTGTGTCGAAATAATTCTTTACGGGGTCATAATTGGTGGGAGCTGCTATCACCACAAATTCAGCATCGCGGTAGGCTGATGCTCCGTCAAGAGTAGCTCTGAGATGCAAATCCTTCTCGGCCAGATACTTTTCTATGTATTCATCCTGAATGGGTGAGCGCCGGGCATTGATCAGCTCTACTTTCTCGGGCACTACATCCACAGCCACCACATCATTATGTTGGGCGAGCAGAGTGGCTATACTAAGGCCGACATAACCGGTGCCGGCGACTGCGATTTTTCTCATATCTAAAGTTGCAAGTCTTACCTGCCGGGGGTGGGCAGGGGGTAGTTGTTGCGCAGGGTTTGTTTGTAGGTGGCTTCGGTGAGGGGTTCGAAGGGTCGGAGGTCGCTTTGGAGGAGGAGGGCGACGCGCTGGCGTGTGTCGTAGTCGGACAGGGGCTCGAAGCAGGTGCCGTAGGCAAATTGGCGGTGCCAGTGAGCCAGGGTGTGGCTGTGCCAGGCCAGGGGTGCACCGAAGTATGGGGTGTGGCGACGTGCGAGTCCGCGGTCGATCATACGGAAAAGTCGGTAGGGATCAACTGCGGTGTCGCCGCTCCGGTGGGCTTTCAGTGCGCGGCTCACAGCCGGGAATGTGTGACCCGGGGCGGGAGCTGTGGCGTATGCTGCCACATATAGTGTATCGTATGCTTCGGCAAGCTCCAGGGCTTCGGCGGCCGGGAGGGTTGACATCGCTGAGCGTGCCTGCCGCAGCCATTGTATAATGGATGTGCGCAGGGCGGTTTCCATGGGCCTGTGCGGGGTGTCGAATGCTCCGGCGATGGTGGCAGCGGTGAGCAGGGCGTGAGCTTCGATGAGCAGGGTGTCAGATGTCAAGGGGTTCGACATATATTTCGGGGATGTCTTGCACTGTCCATGTGGCAGCTTCGTTTTCTGATAGGGCCAGGGTGTAGGTGCGTGTGCCGTCGGGGTTTCGGACATCGGTGATGAATCCTATGTGATTTTCCATCATTCCGCTGTTAATCTTCACTTTAGTGCCGGGGGGCAGCGGCTCGGCGTGCTGGGTCAGATGAATCTCCACATCGGGTGTGAATGTGCCTATCTGCCGCTGGAAGGCTTTCATTTGAGCCAGTGGGATGGTGCAATAGGGGCTGTCGGGACGTGCCGATCGGCGATAGCACCAGGCGGCGTGACCTATATGGCTGAATAGAGCGGGAATATGGTCGGTGCGCAGTTTGAAAAAGAGTATCCCGGGCAGCCAGGGGCGCTCCACGGCGGTGCGTTTGCCTTTTTTGTCCACGGCCATCACCTGCCGTGTGGGGTAGTAAAATGTGAGTTCGCGGGCTATGACGGGAGCCGTTGCATCGGCCATGTTACTTATGGCTTCGGGGGTGTTTCCGGGCCTAAGTTTCATAACGTGCCATTGCGGAGCCGTATCATGCAGCGAGTCGGCTACTTTTTGCAGCACAGCGGTGCGGGCGGGCTCTGTCAACCGTTCAGCCTCGAATGCTTCGATAAAACGATATCGTTCGCCTAATGAAGGCACTATGGATCGGATAGCACCGGGGGCAATTCCGGCCTGCATCGCTGCGGCGATCCAAAGGTCGGTGAGGTATTGTCGCACCGGCACTGATGCGGCGCTAAAGCCGTATGTCTTAAGCATTTGCACTATAGCTGCGTCCATATCGGCCTTAATGCGTGGCACGCGCTGCTTGCCTTGGCCGAGAGCGAACACGTATTTTTTGCGTACGCTATAGCGCATAGCTGCGATAATTTCCTCGACTTGCGGTATTTCTTTGACTGGGGCGTCGAAGGTCAGGCCTATAATATCGTCGCCGCTGATTGTGGGGTCAAAGAGCATCAGTAGCGCGATGCGTGAATGCTCGAAATCTGAAGCCCCTGATTTTAATCCTGTCAGGGCCGAAACGCGCATTAGGTCTCGGTCCAGTGCAGAGCTGTAATTCACTGACGGATAGAGTGGCGAAAGCGGCTCTTTGAGGTCTTCACACCACTGGGTACGTAGCTTTTCTATCACCCTGAAATACTTTTGACGGGTGGATGGTTTCAGAGCTGCGAGAATCATTCGCGCTTCCCATCGCGCAATGGCATCGGGGGCCTCGGGGTGTTCCTCTCGTCGGGCGCTATCTAAAAAGGATGTCAGCGCGGCTCGATAGAGGCGGTTGCCTGAATCAACATTCTGATTATTTTCGACAAATTCGAGGAAGCCCTTCATTTAACCCCTGGGAAATCAGCAGCTTATATCCACAGCGTATCGGAAACATCGAGCGGCATTGAATATGCGTTTTCTTCCCTCGCAATCAGCGTATTATAGCAAGAACGAGGGACATGTAAAGGTATTTCAATCTGCCGACTCATCATCGAATCAGTGGTGAAAAGTAGCAATCTCTTAGTAAGAGATTGGGATTAGATGCTATCGCTTGGCGCACAATACTTTAGCTATTTAATAATTTCTGTTTTTTTCAACATTATATCCAAAAGTTGTATCCAAGTCATACAAATTCCGGACATCGAAAGTTTTTATCGCTTTATTATCAATATGTCGCAAAAATGTTGTACCTTTGCAGATGAAAAGAGTATCTCTTACTAAGAGATACTCTTTTTTTCGTCGGTAGTAGCGCTGGAATGCTTCCGCCCTATTTTTTCAACATTTTGCGCTGTTGTGGCCACTTTGTGTGCCGCTACCGTTCGGCATGTCGTAACTTTGCGATGAAAATAGCAAATTTATATCGTCATGAATATTGTACTTCAAGAAATGTGGGTACGCCACATCGAGCGCTTTTCCGAACGTCTCCGCGGCCGTCTTTATGCTGCTCTGATAGCTTATCTGATCAAGGGCACCGAGATTCCCGAAAATCTGATGCCTTATCTTGGCATAATTCTCGACCTTATGGCCCAGCAGGGCATCACCCCGGGCCAATCGCCTGAAAAACCGCCGGTTGATGCGGCCGAGCAAGCTTATCTGCAACAGTTTATAGAGGAGAACGCCCCGGGCTACGTTAGTCGCTATGAAATTGACGCGCCCGCACTGCAGCGCGTAATCACTTCAATTTTTGACTATTGGCAGGAGCCGACGCCTCACGGTGGCCACGCATTGCGCCATCGGGATGCCGACCATTTCCGGGAGCGTATGTCGGATGCGTTGCACCGCGAGCTATCTTTGCTCGGGTATCATTACCGTAAAAAATCCGTGGCGTGAAATTCCGCCATTCCTTATTATGAATTATTGCTCGCTCTTAGCCGCGGGCGGATAGTCCAGGGTGTAATGCAGGCCGCGTGATTCGTGGCGCTCCTTGGCCTGGCGCATTATCAGGTAACCTACGTTGATTATATTGCGCAGCTCGCAGATTTCACGCGATACGGTTGAGGATTTGAACAGACGCTCTGTCTCCTGATACAGTATGTCCAGGCGATTCCAGGCGCGGTCGAGGCGGAGATTTGAGCGCACGATGCCCACGTATGTGGCCATTATCTGGTTCACCTCGCGCAGCGATTGGGTGATGAGCACCATCTCCTCGGGGTGACGGGTTCCATCGTCATTCCATGCCGGGATGTCGTCGCGATGGCTCAGATGGGCTATGCGGGGGGCTGAATGGCGCGCGGCAGCATCGGCATACACCACAGCCTCAATAAGCGAATTGGATGCCAGGCGATTACCCCCGTGCAGCCCCGTGCAGGAACATTCACCCAGGGCATACAGGCGGTCGATCGACGATTGCCCGTTGAGGTCCACCTTGATGCCGCCGCACAGATAGTGGGCCGCCGGAGCTACCGGGATATAATCCTTGGTGATATCGATGCCCAGCGACAAGCAGTGGCGATAGATATTGGGGAAGTGTTGACGCGTCTGCTCAGCATCCTTGTGGGTCACATCAAGATAAACGTGATCGTCGCCGTGCAGCTTCATTTCCGAGTCGATTGCTCGAGCTACTATATCGCGCGGGGCAAGCGACAGACGCGGATCATAGCGGTGCATGAATTCCTCGCCGCGCTTATTGCGCAGCACGGCTCCATATCCGCGCATCGCCTCGGTGATTAGGAATGAGGGGCGGTCGCCGGGATGAAACAGCGCCGTGGGGTGAAACTGTATAAATTCCATATCGGCCACGGTGCCCTTGGCGCGGTAAACCATAGCTATGCCGTCGCCGGTGGCCACAAGGGGATTGGTAGTGGTCTGATACACAGCGCCTGCGCCGCCGGTGGCCATCACAGTCACTTTGCTCAGGAATGTATCCACCCTGCCCGATTTCTCGTCAAGGATATATGCACCGAAGCAGGTGATGTCAGGGGTGCGACGGGTTACGATCTTGCCAAGGTGATGCTGGGTGATGATCTCCACCGCAAAGTGATGATCAAACACATCTATATTCTCGCACGCGCGCACAGCGCGTATGAGACTCTCCTGAATCTCGAAGCCGGTATTGTCGGCGTGATGAAGAATTCGGAATTCCGAGTGTCCACCCTCGCGGTGCAAGTCAAACTCGCCGCCGGGCGCGCGGTCAAAATTCACACCCCATTCCAGCAGTTGGCGTATCTGTTCGGGAGCTTGCGTCACCACCTGGCGCACCGCATCGGGGTCGCTCAGATAATCACCTGCGATCATTGTATCCTGAATGTGCTTGTCGAAATTATCCACTTCCAGATTGGTGACCGAAGCCACACCTCCCTGAGCCAGAGCGGTATTAGCCTCCTCAAGAGTAGTTTTGCATATCAGAGCCACGCGGCCGTGCCGCGCCACTTTCAGAGCATAGCTCATACCGGCAATGCCGGAACCGATGACCAGAAAATCGTAACTGTATGTCATGGAATGTGTCTTTGTATGTTTGCGCCGGCAAAGTTACTAAAAAACATTAATTCAGCATACTTTTATCCTCGGTTTTTTGTTCTACATTAATAATGTTGCTTACCTTTGCAGCGACAAGTATGACTAACAAATAAAACATACACAATATGGACAATCAAGATTTTGACCGCCTGAGCTATGCGCTCGGCTTGAGCATGGGCAACAACTTCCGTGCTTCGGGTATCGAAACCCTAAACGTGCAGGATTTTGCCGACGGCGTTGCTGCCGTGTTCTATGGCTCTCAGCCCAAAATGACTTACGACGAAGCCAAAGAAGAAATTCAGAAATATTTCACCGCTCTCCAGACCAAGCAGGAAGAAGCTGCCAAAGTAGCCTCTGAAGCAAACGAAAAGGCCGGCAAGGACTTCCTGGACGCAAACGGCAAACGCGCCGAGGTAAAAATCACTCCCTCTGGCCTGCAATACGAAGTGCTTGAAGAAGGCAACGGTCCCAAACCCTCGAAAGACGACCGCGTGGTGGTGCACTACACCGGCCGACTCATCGACGGCACTGTATTCGATTCAAGCGAGGAACGCGGCGAACCCGCCACATTCGGCGTTACACAGGTAATCCCCGGATGGGTTGAAGCCCTGCAGATGATGAACGCCGGCAGCAAATGGCGTCTGTTCATCCCCTCGCAGCTGGCATACGGCCCCAACGGTGCCGGCGGCGTGATCGGTCCTAACCAGACCCTGATTTTCGACGTAAACCTCATTGAGGTAGTAGGAAAATAAACCTGCCATGCGCCGCATTTTAATGACGGCTGCCGCCACGGTGGCTGTGGCTTTGGGAGCCACGGCTGCCGAGCCGCAGCCTATAGATTCGCTCTCGGTGGCTCTGGGCAGCGTCATCGGCGAGCAATTGCGTCAGAGGGTCGACAATCTCGCCTCGATCGTCGGGCCGTTTGATGTGGATGTTTTTGTGTCCACCGTCAGCGACGTGCTACACGCCCGCCCCACGGCTTTCACCCCGGAGCAGGCCGATGCCTGGATTGATGCATACGTGGCTCGCACGCGCCCGGCCGACGACCTCCCCGAGGTTTATACCCCCGAATCGCAGCAGGAATTTCTGACCCGTATGGCAGCCACCCCCGGAGCTGTCACAACCCCGTCGGGTTTGGTGTTCATCGTTGAGACCGAGGGCGAAGGCCCGATGCCCGGCCCCGCCGACAAGGTTAGCGTGATGTATAGCGGACGGTTATACGACGGCCGCCTGTTCGATGCCACCGGCAGCCCTATAAAATTCGGAGTATCCGAACTCACCCCGGGCTTTGCCGAAGGCCTGCAGATGATGCGCCCCGGCGGTCGATACCGCATGATCATCCCCGCATCGGGTGCATACGGTCCCCAGGGCATATCCGGAATCATACCCGGCAATGCCGCCCTTGACTTCACCGTCGATCTCATAGGGGTCGAACGTAATAAGTAACGAAAAATTAAAAAATATAACAATGAAAAAAACTCTGATAGGAGCCTGCATAGCCTGCGTGGCAGCACTCGCTTCCTGTTCGGGCGACAAACCCCAGGGTGCAGTTCCCCAAGCCCTCAACGACTCGATCAGCGAGGCATACGGACGCGCTTCGGGCAGCTACGCCCTCTCTGACGTAATGAATTATAACGACTCACGCGAAACCAAGGTATCAAAAGAGGACATCCTCAAAGGTATCCGTATGGCTTTGTCGCAGGGCGAAAATGAAGGCGTGATGATCGGTATGCAGATCGGTAACGGTATGAACAACGAGATTCGCCGCTTTGCCGAAAACGGCATTGAAGTGGATCGCGCCGAGGTACTCAACGCTTTCAAAAAATCCTTTATGTCTGACACCATCGATATGGAACAAATGCGCCAGAACCATACCGATGTCAACAATCTGATGCAGCGCGCATCGGCCATTGTAGAAGAAGCCAAGAAGCAGGAAGCAGCTCAGGCACCCGATGCCCAGCAGAATAGTGTGGCATCCCGCGCTTACGTCGACAAGCTCAAAAAGGCCGATTCATCCATCGTCACCACCCCCAGCGGCCTCAGCTACAAGATTATCGAAAAAGGCGACGACACCCCCGTCACCGCCTCATCTACTGTCGACGTAATATACACCGGTAAGCACATCGACGGCACCACATTCGACGATTCAAAAGGCAACCCCGTCACGTTCCCCGTATCCGGCGTAGTGCCCGGCTTTTCCGAAGGCCTCCAGCTGCTTGGCAAGGGTGGCAAAGCAGTGCTCTACATTCCCGGCGAACTGGGTTATGGCCCTAACGGTATCCCCCAGGCCGGTATCGGTCCAAACGAAATGCTCGTGTTTGAAGTGGAAATCACCGATGTGAAATAACCCACCCTCAAACACACAGACATAATAAAGAGCTCGGTAACTCACCGGGCTCTTTATTTTTTCAATTTGTGTACCCTACGGTGTGTCCGTTTTTAGAAATGTGTCCGATAATGGACACTCGGATTTTATGCTATTTTGTTGATATACACCAATCTAACAGTTTGGCACGAAAAATGTGATAAGTATTGGCATAAACGTAAAAAAATGGACAGAGAAATACCTGCTAAAGAGCAACGAAAGAGAAAAATACGGAATGTGCTGCGTGTGGCCATCCCGGTGGTGGCTGTGGGCGTGGCATTTGCACTGGTGGTACCCAACCTCGCGCCATCGATGAATCGCAACGGACTCACATTTGCCACGGTGGAAACCGGCACGGTGGAGAGTTCGGCCGATGCCTCGGGCAAAGTGGTGCCGGCCTACGAAATGACCATCACATCGCCGGTGAGCACGCGCATACTGGAAATTTACAGTCACGAGGGCGACGAAGTGGAACCGGGCCAATCGCTGCTGCGCCTTGATCTCACCAGCGAGGAAACACAGCTGCAAAATCTGGCCGACGAGCACACGATGCGCACATACAGCACCGAACAGACTGTGCTGGCCAGCCGCACCTTTTTGACCAATCTGGAAATGCAGATCAAAGCCAAGGAGATGTCTGTGGCACGGCTGAAAACCGAGGTGGCCAACGAGCGCCGCCTGGACAGCATAGGCAGCGGCACCGGCGACCGCGTCCACGAGGCCGAATTAGCTTACAAAACCGCGGTGCTCGAACTCGACCAACTGCGCGAACAGCTCCACAACGAGCGGCTGAGCCACGAAGCATCCCGCAAAACCAAAGAACTGGAGGAACGCATCACCGCCAAAAATCTTGAAGAGATGCGACGCACCCTGGAGGATGCCCGCATCAAGGCCCCGGCCCGCGCCACAGTGACGTATCTTAACTCAAACATAGGCACAAGCATCTCAGCCGGCGAGCGTCTGGCTATCCTATCCGACCTGTCGCACTTCAAAATCACGGCGCAGATAGCCGAGTCGAACACCGACAAGCTATCGCTGGGCGCAGATGTCAAGGTGCGCATCGGGCGCGAATCGTTCCGCGGCAAGATAGGCACCATCACTCCGCAATCAAATAACGGCGTGGTATCATTCACCGTGATTCTTGAAAACGACAGCGACGAGCATCTGCGCTCGGGTGTGCGCGCAGAGGTAAATGTGATGTACGACATCAAGGAAGATGTGACACGCATACCCAACGGCAGATTCTATCACGGACCCGGCAAATATGTAATGTTTGTGGCCGAGGGCGACAACCGCCTCACGCGCCGCGACGTGAACTTAGGAGATGCCAATTTCGACTACGTGGAGGTCATCTCGGGGCTGAATCCCGGCGAGAGCGTAGTGATGAGCGACCTTGAGAAATATTCAACCAAGGAACATATAAAACTTAAATAAATCAATCTATTATGAGCATAATAAATTTAGACGGTGTAGAAAAAGTGTACCGCACCAAGGAAATCGAGACCATCGCGCTCGAAAATGTGAACCTGAGCATCGAAAAGGGTGAATTTGTAAGCATAATGGGACCGTCGGGCTGCGGCAAATCAACCCTGCTCAACATCATAGGCCTGCTCGACAAGGCCAACAAAGGCCGCGTGGAACTGATGGGCACCGACACCACCGCGATGAACGACATCGCCCTGTCGCACTTCCGCAACGCCAACATCGGCTTCGTGTTCCAGAGCTTCCACCTGATTCCATCGCTCAATGTGGCCGACAATGTGGCGCTGCCCCTGCTGTATCGCAGCGGCGAGGGTGCTCGCGACCGCAAGCAGAAAATTGATGCGGTGCTCGACCGCCTGGGTCTGTCGCACCGCAAGCGCCATTTCCCCTCGCAGCTTTCGGGCGGACAATGCCAGCGCGTGGCCATCGCACGTGCCATTGTGGGAAATCCCGAGATTATACTGGCCGACGAACCTACCGGTAACCTCGACTCAAAGATGGGTGCCGAGGTGATGGACCTCCTGCACAGCCTCAATAAAGAGGACGGACGCACCATAGTGATGGTGACCCACAACGAGGAACAGGCACGCCAGACCGACCGTATCATCCACTTCCTTGACGGCCGCCGCATCTCCTGATAGCCGTCCCTACCCTCCAATTCCTTAAAACGTACAATCAGATATGAACAACTACTTCAAACAGATACTTTACGACCTGCGACATCAGCGCGTGGTGACCATAACCTCGATGCTAGGCACCGCCTTCGCCATATTTCTGGTAATGGCCGTATTCACCATAGGGTCAATCGACTCGGTGCCCGTGTCGCCCGAAACCAACCGCCCCCACATCCTTATGGGCAAATACTTGCACATCAAAGGTGACAATTCCGACAGTTCGGGAGCTTTATCTTACAACTCAGCGTCAGAACTTTACAGCAACCTGGACGGCATCAGCAAAATATCCTTCGTAGGCGACGAGCAAGCTATGGACGCATCAGTGGACGATGGCGAGATCGTGAGCGTCAAGGCCATATCTACCGATGAAACCTTCTGGGACATATTCGACTTCAAATTCCTCACAGGTAAACCCTTTGACAAGGCCACAGTGGAATCGCAGCTCAAAGAAGTGATACTGCAACGCGGCACAGCCCTGCGCCTTTTCGGCACCGACGACATCGTGGGACGCGAAGTGCAGCTCAACCACGTGCCCTACCGTGTGCGTGGAGTGGTGGACAATACCAGCCCACTACTGAGGAGCACATACGCCAATGCCTATCTGCCATACGCACCCGAAAAACCCGAACAGCTTTGGAATGAGTACTGTGGCCAAACCGCGACGTATCTGCTGACAGACGGCAGTGTATCTGTGGAAGACATCCGCGAGCAGGTAAAGAGCCGCTATGCCACCTTTACCGCCCGTATAAGCAAGCAAGGGTTCGAAGCGTTGTATCACCAAAGCCCCTACACCATCGACATCGCGCATAACGTGTGGTCGAACGGCGACCCCGACACCACCACCGCCCGCAATACCCGTTACATTATATACTGCATCCTGCTTGTGCTTCCTGCCATCAATATAAGCAGCATGACACGCAGCCGCCTGCGTCTGCGTGTGTCGGAGATAGGAGTGCGCCGCGCCTACGGTGCCACCAAATGGAATATTATGGGCCGCTTCCTCACCGAAAATCTGGTGCTCACCCTTGCGGGGGGTATAATCGGCCTGGTGCTGTGTGTGATATTCGTAACGTTATTCTCAAATCTGTTTATATCCTACGGCGGCATATTTGCCGATGCAGATATGGCGAACGCCCGCCCCACCATTCAGATGCTGCTCAACTTCAACACCTTTGCCATTGCCCTGGTATTCTGTCTGATACTCAACATCCTGAGCACCGGCATGCCCGCCTGGCGCGCATCACGTGTCAATCCGGCCGAGGCCATCTCGGGCAAGAAATAACCTTCAAAATCTTAAGACGATGAACAGAAACCTGCTTACACAGATAAAGAACGAAGGGCGCGACAACCTGTGGCTGGTCGTAGAGTTTACGATTGTGGCCGTGGTGGTATGGATGCTCACTGTGAGCCTGCGCCAGATGCTCGAAAACAAATATACCGAACTGGGATACGACATTGAGGACGTCTATCGCATATCGGTGCGTCGCATAGCCGAGGATAATCCGCGATATATTCACGACATTGATAATAACGAAGACCTGCGCACACTGATAGCCAACATCCGCAAATCGCCATACGTGGAGACCGCCGGATTTTCAAGAAACTCAATGCCATATTCCTACAGCTATCTGGGATATGGTCTAAAAGTTATTGGAGAACCTGATTCTATCCTATACGCCGGTAACACACGCCAAGGTTCACCCCAGATGGCTCGCGTGCTGCGGCTTAAAGGAGTGGACGGTATCACCCCCGAGGAGCTGGAAGAAATGCTTGCAAAGGGTTCTATACTGATCTCGCCTATCACCTCAAAATCTTTCACTACTGAAAACCGGGAATGGGTGGAATCTTTAATAGGCAAACGAGGCTTTATAGACGACACGACCCGCACCTATCCTTTCAGTGCGTTCATATACCACATGCGCCGCAATGATTTTGAGTCCGGAGGCAACACTATTTACGTTCCGATTGACGAAAGCACCGCCGAAATCGGGCAAGCCCGGGAAATAGGCGTGCGCGTAAAGCCCGGAATGGGAAAGAAATTCGAGGATGAATTTTATGCCAATCCCGATATGCGTATGATGCGCAATACATATCTGTCGCAACTCAAGGATATGAGAGATGTGCGCGCCGTGACCATCAGCTCGCAGGAAAGTTCGCTCAGGCTCTATGTGGCCGGGATCGTGTTTCTGCTGGTAATCATCTTTTTAGGTCTGTTAGGCACCTTCTGGTTCCGCATACGCCAGCGCACCGGCGAGATTGCCCTGCGCAAGACCTGCGGTGCAACTGCCCGCGACATCTTCCGCCGCATAATCGGCGAGGGTATGATTTTGCTCGCCGTGGCCCTGATTCCGGCACTTATCATCGGCACCTGTGTGATATACTTCTATTATAACGAGCTGGAGTTAGCCTTCTTTAAAATTGACTGGAGTCCGTTTGCACTGTGTTTCGGGATCACGGCCGCGGTAATGGCCCTGATAATCATAATCGGTGTGCTCATCCCGGCTCGCCGGGCCATGTCCATCGAACCCGCCATAGCCCTCAAAGAAGAATGATGAAGCGTATATTCACAAGCCTGACATTGCTGGTGGCCGCCGCGGCCATCGGCAATGCCCAGGGCACCGACCTTAGCCTCACACTCGACGAAGCCATCTCGCGAGCCAGGGTGAACAGCGTGGATGCTGCCGTGGCCCTCAATGAGCTGAAAACAGCATATTGGGAATATCGCTCCTACCGCGCCGAGCTGCTGCCCGAAGTAAATTTCAAGGCCACCATGCCGGGCTATTACCGCCAATATTCGCCCTATATGGATTCCGACGGCAATTACAGCTTTGTGCGCAATAACTATCTGGAAATGAACGGCGAGGTGTCGCTGAGCCAGAACATCTGGCTCACCGGCGGTAAAATCTCGCTGAATACATCGCTTGATTATTTCCGCCAGCTCGAGGGCGACAAGTACAATCGGTTTATGTCGATTCCGGTGGCGCTCACCCTGTCGCAGCCCATATTCGGGGTGAACGATGTGAAATGGGACCGCAAGATTGAGCCGGTGCGCTATCGCGAGGCCAAGGCCGCCTATCTGTATGCCGTGGCTTAGGAAAAACGCGAGATGGGACGCATAAGCGGCAACGACCTGCTCCAGATGGAGCTGAACCTGCTCAACGCCGAATCGGAAATGACCGACTGCGAGAGCACCCGCAAAAGCTGTATGTTCCAATTGCGCACGCTGCTGGATCTGAGCGAGGATACCAACATTCTGCCCGTAGCTCCGGCCCAGGTGCCCGATGCAGACATCTGCTACGATGACGCATTGCAGAAAGCATTGGAACGCAATAAATTCGCCGAAAACATTCGCCGCCGTCAGCTCGAAGCAGACTATGAAGTGGCCAAGGCAAAGGGCAATATGCGCCAGATCTCGCTTTTCGCACAGATAGGCTACACCGGCACCGACCGGAAATTTGCCGGTGCATATTCGCCGCTCAAAGACAATCAGGTGGTGCAGATAGGATTTGAAATTCCTATCCTGGACTGGGGGCGGCGTCGCGGCAAGGTGAAGGTGGCCGAGAGCAACCGCGAGGTCACCGAAAGCCGCCTGCGCCAGGAGCGTACCGAATTTGCACAGAATATATTCATCCTGGTGGAACGCTACCGCAACCAGATGCGACAGCTTGAAATAAGCCAACGCGCCGACCAAGTGGCCGGCCGACGCTATTCGGCCAATGTGGAATCGTATATGATAGGCAAAATTTCCACTTTGGATCTAAACGATTCCCGTGTGAGCAAAGACCAGGCCCGGCGCGAATACATCAACGAGATGTATCTGTTCTGGAACTATTATTACCAGTTGCGCAGCCTCACGCTTTGGGATTACGCCGCTTCGCGCGACATTGACAGCGATATCGAAAGGGATATTCTGCGAAAATAGCCGAAGATGGCCGAAACTTTTCCGATGCCGTTTTTTTGAGTTAGTAATTTTATTGACATTAATTGTTTCGGCCAGCCTTCGTTTCCGAATTTTTTATTAACTTTGTGCATTATGATATTGATAGTAGACGACGATCGCGCCATTCGGCAGACCCTTTCCATGCTTCTGAAGCGGAAGGGGTATGAGACCGTCACGGCCGAAAATCCCGAACAAGCCATCGGGATTATCCGCGCCA
Organism: uncultured Bacteroides sp.; assembly: GCA_964531245.1. GTDB lineage: Bacteria > Bacteroidota > Bacteroidia > Bacteroidales > Muribaculaceae > CAG-873. The sequence goes on from CAZHDH010000004.1 coordinate 49,072, forward strand.
CCACGCCTGAACTGATCATAATGGATATGAATTACTCGCTGTCGACCTCGGGCGAGGAGGGGGTGGAACTGTTGCGACGCGCCAAGATTCTGGCGCCGGATGTGCCTGTGATCCTCATCACGGCCTGGGGCAGCATCGAGATAGCCGTGGAGGGTATGCGCCACGGAGCGTTCGACTTCATAACCAAACCCTGGAACAATCACCTGTTGCTTCAACGCATAGAGACAGCCATTAACCTCTCGCGCCCGGAGGCTCCCGCCCCCACCGAGGACGACTCAGACCGATTTGACCGCTGCGGTTTCGTGGGCGATAGTCCGGCAATAGTGGAACTGATGCACACCGTGAAACGCATTGCCCGCACCAATGTGCCGGTGCTCATATTGGGCGAAAACGGCACCGGCAAGGAGCTGATAGCCAACGCCATTCATCGCAATAGCCTGCGGCGCGACGCTCCGCTGGTGATGGTGAACTTAGGGGGTATTTCCACCTCGCTTTTCGAGAGCGAGATGTTCGGCCACGCCAAGGGTGCCTTCACCGGCGCGGTGGGCGAACGCAAGGGGCGATTCGAGCTTGCCGATAAGGGCACGATATTTCTGGACGAAATTGGCGATCTGGAACACGATTCGCAGGTGAAACTGCTGCGCGTGCTTCAGCAACACACCTTTGAGCGGCTGGGCGAAAGCAAGCCGCGAAAGACGGATATTCGCGTGATTTGCGCCACAAATGCCGACCTGCCAAAAATGGTGGCCGACCGCACATTCCGCGAGGACCTCTACTACCGAATCAACCTGATCACCCTGCACATTCCGCCCCTGCGCGAACGCCGCGACGACATCCCCAAGCTCACCCGTTACCTGATTGATGCCGCCGCAGCCCAGTATGGCATCGACGCTCCCGAAATTTCGCGCGAAGCGATGGATTTCCTTATGCACCAGCCGTTTCCGGGCAATGTACGCCAATTGAAAAATATGCTGGAACGCGCCACGCTGATGTGCGTGAACGGGTGTATCGAGAAAAAAGACCTCGAAGGCTCCGGAACATCCACCGAGGCTCCCGCTACCCCGACTTCCACGCTGCAAGGGGCGACGCTTGACGACCTGGAACGCACCGCTATCCTTGAAGCTATGAATAAATACGACGGCAACATGTCGCGCGTGGCATCGGCTTTGGGTATCACCCGCCAGGCTCTATACCGCAAGATGGAAAAACACGGTATTGCCAAATGAATACTCGCCTGCTGTTCATAATATCCTCACTATTGGCCATAGCTCTGGGAGTTATGTCGATCATCGGGCTACCCGAGCACCTGAAATGGTGGGGCGCGGGAATCGGGGCGGTGCTGGTGCTGCTTCTGGCCGCTATTTACCACAGCACTATAAAGCCGGTAATAGTGGCGCGTCGCGGACTGGAGATGTTGCGCAGTCAGGACTTCAACGTGCGCCTGATGAAGGTAGGAACCCCCGAGGCCGACAAAATCGTTGACCTATTCAACCACCTGATTACAAAGCTAAAAAACGAACGTCTGCGCCTGCGCGAGCAGGACACGTTTCTGCATCTGCTCATCGACGCATCGCCTATGGGCGTGATTATGGTTGACCTGGACGAGCGTATCACCATGGTCAACCCCGCATTGCTCAAAATAGCGGAAATATCAAAATCAGACAGCCCCGCGGGTGCAAAATTGCAGGATGTCGGCTCGGCTATCATCACCCATCTGGCTGCCATAGCCCCCGGCGAGAGCGCCACCATACGGCTTGACGGCTCGCGGCTCTACCGTGGCTATCATCTGTGGTTTTTGCAGGAGGGATTCCGCCGACATTTTTATCTTGTGGAGAGCCTGACCGACGAGGTTCGTCGAGCCGAAAAAGCAGCCTACGAAAAGGTGATTCGTATGATGGCGCACGAGGTAAATAATACCATGGGCAGCGTGCAGACCGTGCTGGATATTCTGGCAGAGGACTATACCGACGATCCCGACATTTCCGACACTATAGGCAGCTGTCGTCAGCGCACAGAGCAGATGTGTGGCTTCATTGACGAATTTGCCAACCTTGCCCGTATTCCCGAATCCGACCGCAAGCCGCTGGATCTCAATGCCGAGATTCAGCGCCTGATGCCATTCCTGCGCGTGATGGTACCGGAACACATAACGGTGACTTTTGATCCGCACACCGCGGCGGCTCCGGTGCTGGCAGATGCCGCCCTGCTCCAGCAAGTATTAGTGAATATCGTGAAAAATGCCGCCGAAAGTTTCGGCGACAAAGCACCCCAGGGTAGTTTCATACGTATCCACACCGCTCGGTGTCGCGAAATCACATCCCTGACTATATCTAACAACGGCATACCTATAAGCCCCGAAGTGGCCGCCCGACTGTTCACCCCGTTTTTCTCCACCAAACGCTCAGGGCGCGGCCTTGGGCTCACCCTCATTTCCGAAGTGCTCAGCAAACACGGCTGCACCTTCACCCTGGCCTCTGATACAGAGGGAATCACCACATTCGACATCAAATTCGAAGGCGAAAACGTAAGATATTGATTTACAAATATTTGTAGGGACGCGATGTTGCCGTGCGTCCAATCGCCGGACGGCAACATCGCGTCCCACCATCCGGCGCGCATCTGACACCGCGGAGCGGCGTCACTCCACTGGACGGTGAATCCCATCCGGACGCGGAGCGGCGAAAATTTATCCGTTCAAACTCCTTTTGTGCCAATTTATTGCCGATTTTTGCGACTGTGATTGGGATAAAATTCGTAACTTTGCACCCGAAAAAGCAGACCCGAGCGGGTCGGCAGTCGTTTTTGAACAATAAACACAAGATATATAAGAATTTGAATTTATGAAGAGTAACGTAATCTCTCTGAGTTGTCTGGCTGTAGCAACAGCGCTTGCAGGCAGCCTGGGCTCGTGCTCCAAGGAGCAGGTGGCTCAGCAGGCACCGATTCCTTCACTCAAGGTGGTGACCGTGGCTAATGCCGACGCGCAGCTTTTTAACTCCTATCCGGCTATTCTTAAAGGTAAGACAGACATTGACATCCGCCCCCAGGTGAGCGGTTTTATCACAAAGGTATGCGTCGACGAGGGTCAGCGCGTGGTCAAGGGTCAGCCTTTGTTCATTATCGATCAGGTGCAGTTTCAGGCTGCCGTGGATCAGGCACAGGCATCTGTCAACGCGGCCCGCACAGCCGTAGCCAATGCGAAAATCACCGCCGACAACAATCGTCAGCTCTTCGACCGCAACATCATCAGCGAAAACGCCTGGCAGATAAGCGACAACCAGCTGCGTCAGGCGCAGGCATCGCTCGCACAGGCCGAAGCCGCCCTGACATCGGCCAAGAAAAATCTGAGCTACACCACCGTGACCGCTCCCAGCGACGGCGTGGTTGGTTCGATTCCCTCGCGTGAGGGTTCGCTGGCGTCGCCCTCGTCGGTGCAGCCCCTCACCACTATCAGCGATAATTCCGAGATGTATGCCTATTTCTCGCTCACCGAGAAGGATCTGCTTGAAATGACCGACAACGGCACCATCCCGATGAATAAAATCATTGCCGACATCCCCTCAGTGAACCTCGTGCTCGCCGACGGCACCGAATACCCCCAGCAGGGTAAGGTGGCCACTATCTCGGGTGTGCTCGACAACAACACCGGATCGGCATCGGCCCGCGCTCTGTTCCCCAACCCCTCGGGTATGCTCCGCAGCGGCAATACCGGCAAGGTACTCATTCCCGTAACCGCCTCCAACGCTATCTCTATTCCCCAGAAGGCAACCTTCGAGGTGCAGGACCTGCGTTATGTATATGTGCTTAACGACAGCAACAAGACCGTAACCACTCCCATCAAGGTCATGGCCCTCAACGATGGCAAAAACTTCATCGTAACCGAAGGCCTCAAACCCGGCGACCGTGTGGTAATTGAAGGCATCGGCACATCGGTGCGCCCCGATATGCCCGTCAACCCCGTCGAGGCCGAGAATTAAACAACAGCATTCCAATCGTAGCAATTCTTTACAATGAAACTTGATACGTTTATCAACAGACCGGTGCTGAGTACGGTGATTTCTATTTTCATCGTGCTGCTCGGTATCCTCGGTCTGGTATCTCTCCCGATCACTCAGTATCCCGACATTGCGCCCCCGACGGTGCGTGTGTCCACCACTTACAACGGTGCGAACGCCCAGGCGGTGCTCAACTCCGTGATTCAGCCTCTGGAAGAATCAATCAACGGTGTGGAAGGTATGGACTACGTCACATCTACCGCCACCAATACCGGCTCGGCCGAAATCACCGTTACATTCAAGCAGGGCTATAACGCCGATATGGCAGCCGTGAACGTGCAGAACCGCGTATCGGCTGCTGCAAACCTGCTGCCCTCCGAGGTAAACCAGGTGGGTGTGACCACCACCAAGCGCCAGACATCAATGCTGGTGGGTGTGGCTCTGGTAGACACCACCGATGCTTACACTGAGGAATTCCTGGACAACTATATGAAGATCAACGTCATCCCCGTGCTCCAGCGTGTGAACGGCGTGGGTGATGTGATGTGCTTCGGTGCAGACTATTCTATGCGCGTATGGCTGAAGCCGGACGTGATGGCGCAGTATAACCTGATGCCCACCGACGTGGCTGCGGCTTTGGCCGAACAGAATGTCGAGGCCGCCCCCGGTGCATTCGGCGAGCAGGGCGACCAGTCGTTCCAGTATATCATGCGCTACCGCGGCCGTCTGAGCACTCCCGAGGAATTCGGCGACATCGTAGTGCGCGCCAACTCCAACGGTGAAGTGCTACGCCTGCGCGATGTGGCTAATATCGAGCTTGGACGTGTGACATACGGCTTCCACAACAAAGCCAACGGCCACCCGTCCTGTATGGCTATGGTATTCCAGACCGCCGGCTCCAACGCCACACAGATCATCAACGATGTGCTCAAGCAGGTGGACGGTATGAAAAAAGACCTCCCGTCGGGTCTGAGCTTCGAAATCCCGATGAACAACAACGAATTCCTCTATGCGTCTATTCATAACGTTATCCGCACGCTCATCGAGGCCTTCGTGCTGGTGTTCCTGGTGGTGTTCGTCTTCCTTCAGGACTTCCGCTCCACTCTGATTCCGGCCATCGCCATCCCTGTGGCACTTATCGGTACGTTCATGGTGCTGAGCCTGATCGGATTCTCGATCAACCTGATCACCCTGTCGGCTCTGGTACTTGCCATCGCGATTGTGGTGGACGACGCTATCGTGGTGGTGGAAGCCGTGCACGCCAAACTTGACCAAGGCTACCGCTCGGCCCGCAAAGCATCTATAGACGCGATGAACGAAATCGCTTCGGCCCTTATATCAATTACACTGGTAATGATGCTGGTGTTCATCCCGGTATCATTTATGCCCGGCACAGCTGGTGTATTCTACAAGCAGTTTGGTCTGACGATGGCTATCGCAATCGGTTTCTCGGCCGTGAACGCTCTGACGCTGTCGCCCGCGCTGTGTGCATTGTTCCTCAAACCTAAAGACACGGAGGAATCGCTGCGCGAACGCATGGGTAAAGCCTACGCTGCCACCGGCGAGGCTATGGCTGCCAAATACAAACGCTCGTTTGGCCTCAACTTCCCGCCGCTGATCACCCTGGTTCTGCTTATCGCCGCTGTGGTGTTCCTGGTGCTCGATTGGTACACATTTGAGAATGTTGCCGAAAGCGTTGTGGCCTGCGTTGTGGCTCTGCTGGCCGTGCTTGGCTTGTTCGGCAAGCGCTTCCAGGATGCCTTTGAACGCAGCTACGAGCAGCTCCTTTCGGGTTACCGCAAGATTGTGGGCGTGGCCAGCCGTCACCGCATCGCCTCGTTCCTCTCGGTTGTGGTAGCTATCGCGGTGCTGGTGTTCCTGATGAAGAGTACCCCGTCGGCTATGGTGCCCGACGAAGACACCGGCTTTATGTTCGGTATGCTTGACATGCCTGCCGGCACATCGCAGGAACGCACCACCGAGGCGCTCGATCAACTCGAACAGATCGCTATGAGCGAATCTGCCGTACAAATCGTGCAGGTGATCAACGGTTATTCATTCCTGGCCGGTCAGGGTAACACCTACGGCACCCTGCTCATCAAGCTCAAACCCTGGAGCGAGCGCGGTAAGGGCGAAGACGTGCAGAGCGTAATCCGCAACCTCTTTGCCAAATCGTCGGTGGTGAAGGATGGCCGTATCTTCTATGTGGCTCCGCCTATGATCACGGGTTACTCCGTGACCAATGGTTTCGAGCTTAAGATGCAGGACAAGACCGGTGGCGACATCAATAAATTCTTCAGCGTCACCCAGGCTTTCCTGGCTCAGCTCAACCAGCAGCCCGAAATCCAGATGGCCTACACCACCTTCAACCCGTCGTTCCCCCAATATATGATTGACATCGACGCAGCCAAGGTGAAGCAGGCCGGCCTGAGTCCCCAGACTATCCTCTCCACGCTGCAGGGCTACTATGGCGGTATGTATGTATCAAACTTCAACCGTTTCGGTAAAATCTACCGTGTGATGATGCAGGCAAGCCCTGAAGCCCGCGTAAGCCCCGAAACCCTCAAGAATGTGAAGGTGCGTAACGGTTCTGAAATGGCTCCTATCGACAACTTCGTGAAACTCACGCGCGTGTATGGTCCTGACCTCCTGAACCGTTTCAACCTGTTCAACTCCATCAGCGTGAACGGCTCGCCCGCACCGGGCTATTCCACCGGTGACGCCATCGCCGCGGTAAACCGTGTGGCCAACGAAACCCTCCCCTCGGGCTACGGCTTTGAATATGCCGGTATGACCCGTGAGGAAGCCGGCTCTGATTCCAGCAGCTCCACAGCTATCATCTTCGGGCTGTGTCTGCTATTCG
>CAZHDH010000005.1:0-55902 GCA_964531245.1 uncultured Bacteroides sp.
CACTTTTATGCCCTTAATAGCGGCTTTTTCGTCTTCCGACCGCTAGAACGCTCTGGGGTGTGGGGTAGGCGCCGTATGTGGAAGTCGCGTTTTGCCATCCGGCGTGCGTCTGACACCGCGGAGCAGCGTCATGCCACCGGACGGTGAACCCCATCCGGACGTGTATTCGCACTCCCGATAGGTCTGTCTAAAAAATCTTTGGTATATCGCACCGGTTAAATAAATAACCGGTTATTGTCTCGCGACAACAACCGGTTATCTTCTATTGAGATAGATTATGTGAGCTGCTTGGGGATTGCAGCTCTTGGGGAAGGGATGTTAGTCTTATTCGGCTACCACTTCGAAGGGAACTTCAACGGCCACTTCTTTGTGGAACTGGATGGTGGCGGTGTATTTGCCTACTTCCTTCACGTTGTCCTTGAGGATGATGAGCTTGCGATCAACGTTGTGACCGAGCTTTTCAAGGGCTTCAGCGATCTGAATAGCGTTAACAGAGCCGAAGATTGTGCCGGTGGCAGAGGTCTTGGCACCGATTGTGAGAGCTACACCTTCAAGAGCAGCAGCTGCGGCTTCGGCATCAGCCTTGAGCTGGGCGATCTTGTGAGCGCGCTGACGCTGGTTTTCTGCAAGCACTTTGAGAGCCGAGGGAGTGGCTACTACGGCTTTGCCGGTGGGGATGAGGAAGTTGCGGCCGTAACCGTCTTTTACTTCTACAACGTCGTCCTTGTATCCAAGGCCACGAACGTCTTCTTTAAGAATAATTTTCATGTTGGCTACAGGGTTTAGAATTATTTCATAAGGTCGGTTACGTAGGGCAGCAGAGCCAGGTGACGAGCACGCTTAACGGCTTGAGCTACGCGACGCTGGAATTTGAGTGAAGTGCCGGTGATACGACGGGGCAGGATTTTGCCCTGTTCGTTGAGGAACTTCTTGAGGAATTCAGCATCTTTATAGTCAACATATTTGATACCTGCGCGTTTGAAGCGGCAGTATTTTTTCTTTTTCACGTCTACCGACATGGGAGTGAGGTAGCGGATTTCTGATTTAGCTTGTGCCATGATTTAGTCCTCCTTTGCTTCAGCGGGTTTAACTTCAGCGGCTTTAGCGGCTTTGAGAGAGCGGCGCTTAGCAGCATATTCAGCGGCGTATTTGTCCTGACGGAATGTGAGGAAGCGAAGTACGCGTTCGTCGCGGCGGAACGCGGTTTCGAGCTTGCGAACGATGGTGGGTTCGCCTTCGAATTCAATCAGGGTGTAGAAGCCGGACGACTTCTTCTGGATAGGATAAGCGAGCTTGCGCATACCCCATTCTTCGGTGTTCACAATGGTTGCACCATTCTCGGTGAGTACATTGCTGAACTTTTCTACCGCTTCCTTCATCTGAGCATCAGACAAAACGGGAGTTAAAATGAAAACGGTTTCGTACTGCATTGTTAAATGAGTTGGTTAATTATTTATTCTATGAATCTTCGTGTCTCGAAAATTCCGGTGCAAAGGTACGATTTTTTTGTGAAGTGGCCAATTCGCACGGATTTTATTATTGTTAAATTTTTCTAAATATTTATTTCGGCACGATTTTCTGTGATGGCGCGTTGTAGTAATTCGCGCATCATTGTTTTCTGATATTCACTGCGCGAGGCGTTTAGCATACGTGTGCTGATGTCAGCGCGAGCCGATTCAAATGGCATTATACTTCCACTCGGGATTACTTCTGAGATGTATAGCAGATAGGTCATTCCGTTTTGATTAAAGTCGAGTTTACGATGTGGAGCAGCCCAATGTCGCGAATCAGGACCGAAATCGTAGGGTACACGGCTTTCTATCTGGTCCCAGGGTATCCATCGGTTGCGGAAATAATCGTAATGGATGGCATCTGAGAGTAGTTCTTTTTCAAGGAGGTCTGCATCATCGGCTTTATCGGAGGCATATAATCGACGAATTTTTCTGAGGTTATTTGCGTCGGAGCTGATTTTGATGTATGTGCCGCGAACCATTGGTTGGGTGAGGCGGAAGAGGTCGGTGTGGCTATCGTAGAATGCTCGCAGGGTGTCTTCGCTCAGGTTTGAGGCCTGACTGCGGAAGGTCTGCTCGGTGTATTCTCGCAGAATGAGCTCACGGCGGTAATCGTCGACAAGGCGATTGATACGATCCAGGTCAACTTCTTCAGATGCTATGTCGCTCACCAGGCTTTCGTCAACCCACTTTGTTACGTATGCTTTTACAAATTTCACGGAATCCTCGGGCGTCAGGCCGGCCGGGGTAATGGTTGTGAGATCGTCGCGTGTGAGCGTACGGCTACCGACACGCACAAGCACTTCGCTTTGCGGTGCGTGTGAGTGATCTGAGCAGCCGCTGAGGGCTGAGGCGAAAACAATGGCCGCCAGACTGCCTGCGACAGTCTGACGGCGTATATTACTAAGGTGTTTACGGATCATTAGTGTGCAAGTTTGAGCACGTCTTTATTGATTTTCACTTTGTAACGTTTGTGGAGCTGACGGAGCCAATCTTGTTCGAGTTTGGCTTGATAGTCGGTAACCACGGCGCCACGCACGTCGGCTGCTTCTTCGGGTTCGTTGATTATGCGACCGAAAAGGGCGGCGTAGCAGCTCCAGCGAGCATTGTCGGCCTCGGGCTTTTCGCCACCGAAGGCCAGGAAGTCGGTGATTTTATTGTCGCCGCGGGCTGCGATTACTTTTTCGACCTTGATGTCGCGGCCGAATTTTTCGCGCATTGCATCCACGAGTTCCTCTTTCTGGATATCAGGGGAGAGGGTATTGGCATAGTTCATCGCTTCGTTGAGGAGGGAATCGGTGGGAGCAAAGATTACGTAAGATTTGAGTTTGGGTGAATCCCAGGCGTATTTTTTACGGTTGGCTTTGAAGAATTTTTCGAGGCCTTCTTTGTCTTTTGATGCTTTTTCCCAAACGTTAGCGTTAGAGATTTCAAAGAGCAGGATACCGTCGCGATATTCGTTGATAAGGTTGGCATAGCCGGGGTTGGTGTTCATAAGATCCTGACGGGCTACGTCCATAGCCAGCTCGGTGAGCAGGGAGCGGGCATCGCGGTTCACCTGTGTTTCTATTGCTGATGCGCCACGCAGGGGAGCGGTGTGCATACGTTTAGCAATATCGCCCAGAGTATAGTCAACACCGCCGAATGTCATCACGGGCAGGGTGCTTGTGGCAAATTGGGCTATCAACGCGCTATCGAGACGCACAGTGGTGGATTCGCCCACGCCGGGCAGATTCTTGATGTTTTCAATGAGCACGCGGCCATTGTTGGCTTTGGCAACTTTGTTGATGAAAGCGATGCGGGGACGCGCGCCACGCTCTGTGCCCTGGATGTATTTGTCGATGTTTTTGCGATTTTCTTCAAGGGTACCGATACCGCGGGCATCATTTTTCTTGATGATGTGCCAGCCGAATGCGGTGGTGAAGGGTTCGGAGATTGCGCCTACGGGCATAGCGAATGCCACGGAATCAAATTCGGCAACCATAGCACCGGAGCGGAACCAATCGAGGCTGCCGCCGCGACGTGCCGAGCCGGGATCTTCGCTAAACTGTTCGGCGAGGATTTCAAATTTGTCGGGGTCGGCTTTAACGACGGTGTAGATCGAGTCGATGAGATGTTTCTGAGCGGCAGCTTGTTCGTCAGAAAGGCCGCGGGTAGTGCGGAGGATATGCGATGCGTTTACTTCGCCACGTGCGGGAATGGATTTTTCGACGCGCACGATGTGCAGGCCATAGCCGGAATTAATAACAGGCGAGATGCCCCCGACGGGGGTATCGAATGCAGCTTCCTCAAATGCCCATGGATACTGTCCGGGGGGTACGGGACCCATCAGGCCGCCACGTGCAGCCGAGGGTTTGTCAATAGAATATTCGCGGGCTGCATCCTCAAATGTGATGTTACCGTTGATTATTTCGGCGCGGATAGAGTCGAGCAGCTGAGCGCGACTATCGTTTACCATGATGTGAGATACGGTGACCTCACGCTGCATGTGGGCAAATTGTGTTGCCACTATAGAATCGAGCACTTCCTGGTCGATGAGGTAGGGGGCAGAGAGTTCGTTGGTAAACTGGCCGTATTCGGCGAGGAAAGTTTCGGTGGTGTCAAGTCCGTGAGCCTCGGCATCGGCTACTTTTAGTTTGTAGTCGACAAACATATCCACGTATTGGTCGATAGTCTGGGGTTCTACCTGCTGGGCGTTGTTTTTGTTGTATAGGTATTCAAACTCGCTCAGGCGTACATCCTTGCCGTTGATAGTCATAAGCACAGGATCTGAAATCTGTGCTGTGAGGGCCATAAGAGTGGCGCTGACTGCGGCGGCGGTGAAAAATCGCTTTTTCATTCTGTATTTCTTGCTATAATGATGGTTGTTTCAATCATGGTGGCGCGTTTATCACACCGTGATCTGCTTTGTGCAGCGGTATTTAAACGCAATTACGATATTAATAACGCAGGGATATGCGTATTATTGTCTGCGTGCGGAATTATTTCGGGGCTTCCACTCCGCGTTTAATCAGCAGAATCATCTTGATAGCCAAATCAAAAGCAATTATCTTGCCGTTGACGTTCTGAGCCACGTCGTTGCGAGCCTCGGTGAGCAGCCGGAAGATGTCCTCTACATTATATACATTAATATATGGAGCAAACCGGCGGCTGAATTCCATCTCTTCTCGTGAAAGGGAATTCAGATCTGTCTTGCCGATGTTGAGAATGAAATTTTCGCGCACCATACGAGCGCAATAGTCGTAGAATCGCATTGATTTTTCGCGGCCGAGTTCGGCTATTTGGTTGCTCCATAGGCGCAGTTCCTTTACCTGACGGGTCCATGCCACTCGCATCAGCGATATGAATAGCTCAAGGTTATGGTCGCGGGAGCCGTCGGTGCTCACCAGGCGCAATGCGTTGTTGATATTACCGTCGGCAAGGTCGGCAGCCGTCTGTGCCGCGCCGGGGTCAATCGAATAATTGCCTGTGAGTATGCCGGCTATTTCGTGCGGGGAGTATGGGCGCACATTGATACGCTGGGTGCGGGAATAAATGGTGGGCAGCACCGCCTCGGCATTATCCGAGGTCATGATGAACAGGGTGTCGGAATGTGGCTCCTCGATTAATTTCAGCAGCTTGTTGGCCGTGGGCTCGCCCAGGCGTTCAGTCTGCCATAGGAGCACGATTTTATACGCACTCTGGCGGGCGGCCACGTTAAGGCGAGCTACCAGCGCCGTGGCTTCCTCTACATATATAATAGGCTGGGCGTTGGGATTGCCGAGCATCGCGGGCCACCGCTCCTTGTCCATAAAGGGATTGTCGGTGATGAATTTGCGGAACTCAGGCAGCCAGTCGGAACTTAAACCCACCGATCCGCGCTTTATTACCGGAAATGTAAAGTATGTGTCAATATGGTTGAAGGTCTGATGCTGGACGCACGACGGGCAGCAGCCACATGAATCGCCGTCGGCAGTGCGGTCGGTGCAATGAATGTATTGTGCAAAGGCGCGTGCCAGCGCATACTTGCCGCTGCCGGGTTGTCCTTCGAGCAGCAGGGCGTGGGGAATATGGCCGCTGTCGGCCATTTCGCGCAGGCGAGCCTTGACATCTTCGTGTCCAGGTATATCCTTGAACCTCATTTTGCGGGAGGGACGGGTGATTGATTGTTTACCACATATTCACGCACCTTCTGGAAGAGATGGGTTGCGAATACAAAATCGTTCAACGCCTCGTTAGCCGTATTATAAATCTGGCTCATGTCGCCCACCCATTCGCGATGCCCCTTGTTGAGGAAGATGATATTCTCGCCTATGCCCAGCACCGAGTTCATATCATGGGTGTTTATTACCGTGGTGATATTATACTCGTGGGTGATGTCGCTCAGGAGTTCATCAATCACGATTGAGGTCTTGGGATCGAGGCCCGAGTTGGGTTCGTCGCAGAAAAGGTATTTAGGATTGAGGGCGATGGCGCGGGCGATGGCCACACGTTTCTGCATGCCGCCCGAGATTTCCGACGGGTATTTGTTTTCGGCACCTTTGAGATTCACGCGCTCAAGGCAGAACATGGCGCGGTCGCGCATCTCGGCGTAGCTCTGGCGTGTGAACATCTGAAGCGGGAACATAACGTTGCCAAGCACCGTCTCAGAGTCGAACAGCGCCGACCCCTGAAATAGCATGCCGATCTCCTTGCGCAACTCGCGCACCTGCTGCGTATCCATTGTCAGCAGATTGCGTCCGTCAAAAAGAATCTCACCGGAATCCGGGCGGATAAGTCCCACGAGGCTTTTCATCATCACCGTTTTGCCCGAGCCGCTCTGACCGATGATAAGATTTGTACGCCCGGTGTAAAAAGTTGCACTCACATCGTGAAGCACAGTGCGACCGTCAAACGACTTTATTACATTCTTGACTTCGATCATTGCAGCAGGAGTTTAGTGAGGATAACGTCGAAAAGCAAAATCAGGATACTCGAAGCCACCACACCGTTGGTGGACGCTTTGCCCACATCCAGTGCGCCACCCTTTACGTAATATCCGTAAAATGAAGCTACTGAAGCTATTATGAAAGCAAATACGAAACTCTTGATCAGGCCATACCACACATACCATTCAGTGAACAACGCCTGCAGGCCGTAGACATATTTGCTCACCGTGATAATATCAGTAAACAATGCCACAAGATAACCGCCCAGCAGCGATGTGGCCATACACAGCACCACCAGCACCGGCATAAAAAGCACAAATCCCACTACCTTGGGAAGCACCAGGAAATTGGCCGAATTGACACCCATAATCTCCAGGGCATCAATCTGCTCGGTGACGCGCATCGTGCCAATCTCCGAGGCGATGTTCGACCCGACTTTGCCGGCCAGAATCAGACACAAAATAGAGTTTGAAAACTCCAGAAGCACAATATCGCGCGTGGCCAAACCCGTAGAATAAGCCGGAATGAGCGGCGACGAGATATTCAGCTGCATCTGAATGGCGATCACAGCACCGATAAAAATCGAAATCACTATTACCAGGGGAATAGAATCAATGCCCAGCTTGCTCACCTCCTGCACAGTGCGGCGCAGGAAAATCTTCCAGCGCTCAGGCAGTGCGAACACACGGCACATAAACATACAATATCGGCCAAACGTGGCCAGCGACGTCGAAATAAGCATATCTTAAGCGTTCGATACAGGGACAATAAATCCCGACAACACGTTTTTGTTGCAAAGATACGCAAAAAGTTCAGTTAAACACCCCGCCACACTCCAAAAAATGAAAATATACCAAAATACCCACCGCATATTCCAATAAAAAAGCGCCCCGGCCCGACCGGAGCGCTCTTAAAAAGTTAATACAGCAGGAGAGTGTTATTCAATCGCCGCCTTGATCGTATCTACGATGTAGCGCACATCATCGTCGGTCACCCAAGGTCCGGCCGGCAGACATATCCCGCGTTCAAACAACCCTTCGCTCACGCCGTTGACGTATGCCGGGGCATTGCGATATACTGGCTGGCGGTGCATCGGTTTCCAGAGCGGACGCGCCTCGATATTTGCAGCGTCAAGCGCCATACGCAGTGCCTCGACATTGGTGTTGGGTTGGCAATCGGTAGTGGCGGTAGCAGCAGCGTGCGTCACCCCGGCCGCGCCGCCTACAGCACCGGTGATCACCTGACGGTAGGCCATATCCTGACCCTTGACTTTCAGAGCGGGGTCGAGCACAGCCGTGCATAGCCAGAAATTTGAGTCGGCCTCGGGCCACGGATTACCGTGCATCGTTAAGCCCTTGACATCCTTCAGCAACTCGCAGTAAAGCTCCTGCACGTGGCGGTGATGTGCGATGTGATCGTGCACCACAGTCATCTGTCCGCGGCCAATGCCGGCACAGATGTTCGACATACGGTAATTGTAACCGATGGCCTCGTGTTGGTAGTAAGGATAAGATTCGCGCGCCTGGGTAGCATACCACAGAATCTCGCGGGCTGATTCGGCATCAGGACAAATCAGCGCACCGCCACCCGAGGTTGTTATCATCTTATTGCCGTTGAACGATAGTACGCCATAGCGTCCGAACGTGCCCAGATTCTGTCCGGCAAAGGTGCTACCGAAGCCCTCGGCACCATCCTCAATCACCGGAATGTCATACCTGCGGGCAATCTCCATAATACGGTCGATGCGGTAAGGCATACCATAAAGAGCCACAGGAATGATGGCCTTGGGTTTACGGCCAGTCTTGGCTATGCGGTCCTTGATGGCCTCTTCGAGCAGGTCGGGATCCATATTCCACGACTCTTTTTCCGAGTCGATGAAAACGGGCGTAGCGCCGAGATAAGTGATGGGGTGCGACGACGCACAGAAAGTGAAACTCTGCACCAGCACCTCGTCGCCCGGGCCTACGCCACAAGCAATCAGAGCCAGATGCACCGCTGCGGTGCCCGCGCTTAGTCCCACCACCTTACGGTCGAGCGGCTCAGCCCCCCGGCGATGATTGACAAACTCCTCCAGATCCTTCTCGAATCCATTGACGTTCGGGCCCATCGGCACCACCCAATTAGTGTCAAAAGCCTCCTTGATAAACTCCATCTCCCGCCCACTCATGTGCGCCAGACAGAGGTATATACGTTCTCTCATAAAATTCTTAGATTAATTCGTTGCCATAATACATTCTGCGACCCAGTACAGTGCAGAAAATCATTTGTATATCCTTTACAAAAGAATAATGATGAAGGTAATAACGATTGATTCTGACCTTATCGGGAAAAATTACCTCATCATTATATTTTTGTGGATTTGCTTGTGCGGCTAATAAATCCTCCTCATCACGATATTTCAGCGAAGCGGGACCTGTAATTCCCGGGCGCAGTTTCAATACCTCCCTGTCGTCGCCTTTGAGCTGATCGGCATAGCCGGGCACATCAGGTCGGGGCCCCACAAAGCTCATATCACCGATAAGTACATTCCACAACTCCGGTAATTCATCCAGTTTATAATGACGCAGTTTAGCTCCCAGAGGTGTAATACGGCTTTCGCCTGCAACCGACACAGATGATCCTCCGTGCCCCACAGTCATCGATCTGAATTTGTACATAGTGAACAAACGCCCGTTGCGCCCCACACGCTTCTGCTTAAAAATCACCGGGCCCCCCGGCATCTTTATCCGAATAAGCACTGCTACAATCAACAACACAGGCCACAGCACCAAGAGTCCTATAAGAGCCATCAGCCGATCGAAAATTATTTTTACAGGCATAATAATTATCGGTGTAAGAAAGGTATCTTTAAGATTCCAACAAGCGAACCTATACCGTAAGAAAAATGAAGAATTGAAAACGCCATTACCAAATATAGCCAGTTGAGTCTATACTTTACAGAAAGCTTGATACTTGTGAGCGCAATTACAATCAGGTAGCATAAGAGCGACAGGATTGCAAGAAAAATTATTTTGTGCCACCAGATAGATAAAATGCAAGGTACTAAGATGGAAAGGACGAAAAGCAAGGGGATAAAATGACGTAAACTTAGTGATCCCAAATTATTAGTGTACCATACCGTTAAGATATTCCATAAGCCATTTCCATAATTGTTACGAGCTATTTTTCGGAAAGATTCGCGGGCATAATATATAGAATAAGTGTCTGGAATTATAATAATTTTGCCTCCGCCACGAGTAATACGCTTATTTAATTCGATGTCCTGATTTCTTTTAAGTCTTTCGTCAAAATATCCGTATTTTTCAAATGCAGATCTTGGCCAACATCCGAAGGGAACAGTCTCGGTTTCTTGTTCTGTTGATATTCCCGTTCTAAAAGATGAATTTCCTACGCCCAATGGATGTGAAAGTACGGCTCGAATAGCTAAAGCTTTTGGAGTTTGATTTAAAACTTCTGTTTTACAAACAGCACCGACGTTGTCTGCACCTGTACGTTTTAGGGCATTGACCAATGATGAGAAATAATTGGATGGATATGAGGCGTGAGCGTCTAAACGAAGGATAATTTCACCTTGAGATATTTTAATTGCCTTATTCAGCGCAGGGGGAACTATCCTCTGAAAATTATCAATCAATTTTATCCAAGGATATTTAGATGTATATGCAGAAATTATCTCGCGTGTGCGGTCTGTACTCATACCATCGGCAAAAATAACCTCAAGATCATCTTTGGGATAATCCTGCGACAGTATTGATTCAATACATTTCGAGATATATTTTTCTTCGTTATAAATTGGACAAATTACGCTGAGCATATACGAATATCTTAAGTGATGATAAATTTTCAGATTCTTGCGCGGTGCAAGAATCTGAAAATTTTATTGTTTAGAGGCGACCGTCAATGATCTCACGGGGAAGGATACCCTTGACATCATATACAACCCCTTCTTCAGGATTTTTGAGGAGCGAGCGCACATCACACTCCATAAATTCTTTATGGGCGACCCCAAGTATTACAGCATCGAATTTACCCTTAAGTTCATCCAACGGTTTGGATGTGAGAGTAATATCGTATTCGTATTTTACTGCGTCGGGGTTTGCCCAGGGATCGTATATTTCAACGTTATTGGTGTATTCCTGCAGCGTGTGGTATATGTCAACGATTTTTGTATTGCGGATGTCGGGACAGTTCTCTTTGAATGTAATACCGAGAATGAGGATATTTGCGTCTTTTACTTTTACCCCCTTGAGATTCATTGCTTTGATGGTTTGGTTTGCCACATAAGCCCCCATACCATCGTTAAGACGGCGAGCCGAGAACATAACGCGAGGCAATACGCCGTAAACCTGAGCCTTCTGTATCAGATAGTAGGGATCGACCGAAATACAATGACCGCCAACTAAACCGGGCGACAGTTTGATGAAGTTCCATTTTGAGGCCGCGGCTTCAATTACATCGTGGGTATCTATCCCCATGGCATTAAAGATCTTGGCAAGCTCATTCATAAATGCGATATTGACATCACGCTGTGAGTTTTCGATGATCTTCGATGCTTCTGCAACTTTTATTGAGGGCGCTTTATGTGTGCCGTTGATCAACACTGAGTTGTAAACATTATCAACGATGTCGGCTATTTCGGGAGTTGAGCCTGAAGTAACCTTTTTGATCTTTTCAACGGTGTGGAGTTTGTCGCCGGGATTAATGCGCTCAGGAGAATAACCGGCAAAGAAATCTTCATTGAATTTAAGACCGGAAACACGCTCCACTACAGGAAGACATTCTTCTTCAGTCACACCGGGATAAACGGTAGATTCGTACACTACGATATCACCCTTTTTAATCACCTTACCAACGGTTTCGCTGGCACCCCAAAGCGGTTTAAGGTCGGGACGGTTATTATCGTCAACCGGAGTAGGTACGGCCACTACATAGAAATTGCAATCACGTATTTCGTCGATATTGGTTGTGCAATGGAAGCCATATTTTTCAATAGCTTCTTGAAGCAGCTCGTCGCTTACCTCAAGGGTAGCATCGTGCCCGGCATTAAGTGCATCAACTCGGGCTTGATTCATATCGAAGCCTATAGTCGGATACTTAGTGGAGAACAGGCGTGCCAAAGGAAGGCCGACGTAACCGAGGCCAATTACGCAGATTTTAATGTTCTTCATTATTTATAATTTGGAATTAAGAATTGAATCAAATATTTCTTGATATTTCTTCGCAACATTAGCCCACGAGAACTGTGGCAGTTGCTCTTGGATGCTACTGAAAGAGGAAAACTCGTTTATAAGAGTCAAAATGCTATTTACAATATCGTTCAGATCTTTTGAATCAGCTGACAATCCAACCTTGGCATTAATAATACCATCAAATCCCTGGTTGCGAGTGTATATTACCGGGCGGTTTTGAGACAAGGCTTCAACGTAGACCAATCCGAATGTTTCGCTATGTGAAACCATAACAAAGGCATCATTTGCCAATATTATATCCCTGAGGATCGATTTATCAAAAATCTTTCCGCGGTAGGTGTAAAGATCAGGGTTGCTATTGCATTTATCAATGATTATCTGCTCGTCTTCACCACCGCCACCAACCAAAGTCAGGTGAACATCCGGGTATATCTTAGCGATATTCTCGAAGGCTGTCATTAACGTCGTGACATTTTTATTTTTAGAAAAGTTACCGATGTATATAAAATTACGGGCTTCTTTTTCTCGCGGTGCGAAGTTTGCATTTTGAATCCAGAAATCATCTATTCCATTATGAATCAGGATAGATTTCGACTTAATTTTCCCTTTTAACCCGAAAGCGCAGATTGGATGGGACAGTACATATCTTTCGGCCTGTTTGTTAGTCCAGATTACCTGTGATGCGTTAGACAAAATCTTGCGTGCCAAAGGCCAAAGGTGCACCATGTATTTGAGATACAGGTTAATATCCGTGCCCCTCACCGCTACAGTGTATGGCGTGCCGTATCTTTTATGTAATTTATAAGCTACTGCCCCTTCTGAAAAGAGTGTCGCCGCGTGGATGATATCAAATTTTGAGCAGTCGGCAATGTCGCAAAGTGCTCGCGACTTATAACCGATCTTATAAAAAAAGTTGTATTTGTATTTCTTTTCTAAACTATGAGGAATATCATATTTTGCTCTCGAATACCTCAGATCTTTATATTGATCCACTTTTCCCAGGTCGCCGTATGATTCTCTTTCAGAATAAAAAACGGTAGGATCGTAGTGCCCGGATTTCCCCAGTTCATTTAATAACTTATGATGGACATCCGATGTAAAATAGTCTTCAGAGATGTATAGTAGCCGAGGTGTCATCAGTTAGCGATTTTATGGGCAGTCGACTTATTGACAAAGATATACGCATAAATCAGAGGCAGCCAAAGGAGCGGTATCTGAACGCCGGTAGCGGGTATGTTGGATAGTATTATGGTAAAAGAAAATAGGACAATCAGATAGCGTCTGTAATATATCTTATTTTGTTTTAGAATACCATAGAAGATACATCCCAGAAATATTAGAAAAATCAAAAGCGGAAGCCAACCGAAAGCAATACCGATTTCTATAAGAAATGAATGGGGATTAGTCCATACTAATTGATTATGAAATCCCCCTTCGCGATAGAACGAGCCGTAGTTCTGCGCACCGGTTCCGGTGAAATGGGTAGGCAATTTGGATAAAGCATAAAGGTATGTCTCCCGGCGATATTGTGATGATGTTTCAGGTTGGTGCTTGTCTTCCTCAAACTCAATAATGGAAGTAAGGCGTGTAAAATTGATAGTTACGGCGTTATAACCGAACTCGGCATATAACGCATCATATATCTTTTGCTCCCATAATCCTTTTGTCATAATGATACCGGAAAATATCAGAAATGCGATTAAGGAGTATTTAGCCAACTTACGTCTTTTGTCTTTAATCCAAAGTTGTATCACGGCAAGGAGTCCGAAAAGCACTATTACGGTGCGCGACATCGCAAGCATCGAGATAATCAAAGATACGGCGAAATATATTCTGCGGGTGTGTGAATCCGACTTTAAGAGCAGCAACAGGAACAATAAGAATACTACACAAGCAAAGTCGTTGGCATTCGCAAATGTTCCATTTATTTGGAAAACGTCAGTTAAATCATATCGTGCGCTTTTAAAAAAAAGGAAAGATAGAGATTGAGGTAAAACACCCGTGATAACGCCTAACTGGGTTAATGCAAGAATGAGCCAACATATCAGAGCTACTTTTACAAATTTACAAGTGAATGTAAATAAAGAAGTAGGAATGATGATTGCTGACAAATATATATTCAGTATATGTAGCTGATAAAATACATATTTTACATTATTACCTGTATCAGGCAAAAGTGGAGTAATGCAAAATAGAATAGCTATATAAAGTATCAGAAAGAATAGCGGTGTGACGATACTTTTCGACAGCCGTCTGTGTACCACCACACAGATGTTTAAGGGTAGGGTAGGAACAAGGAGTAAATTCTGCAGCGATAAAGAGGGCGAAAGAATATAGAACGATGTTCCTAACAGCAATGCAATAAAATAAGCGACATTCAGGTCCACTACCCAATTGCATTTCGTCCGAAATAGATTATCTGATGCGGGTATGTTAACAGAGTTATCTGATAGCATTCAGGTTTCGTATATACGCTAATATTTCCTTGCGCGATAAGGCTGCAAGAATCAATACAGTGAAAGAATAGAAGATTATAAATTCGAGTATCGGCGAGGCGATCTCAACTCGGCTATATATAAATAATCCGATACCTGCACAAATGAATATCTCGAAAAATAATCGTGCGATTTGTTTGTAATTGAATAACTTGAATAGGCTACAGTTTAGGATTTTACTACCACCGTAAATAAATAGTGTGTACGATAGCATTATGGCAAGTAATGAAGCCATGGCAGGCCCCGTTATCCCAAAAATGTAATAGAACGGAATCGCAAGTATGGCATTGCATACCAATGTGATTATTGAAATACCGATTAAAGCCTTGGTTTTGGCCGTAGCACTAAATAAAAGCGATACATTGGCAAACCTTATAAGGTCAACTACTAAATAAATGATAAAGACATATAAGCCTGCTAAATATTTTTCGGAATATAACGTCACCAGCAAATCTTTTGAGTATATTATTGCCGGGCATACCAATATTGAGGTAGTAATAAAACTTAGATTTAGATATTCGCCATATATTTTTGCTACCTGCTGCTGCGAATTTCCGATTAATCGGGTAACCACCGGTATCAGAATAGTGGCGTATGAAATCGTGAGCATATCGAATGGAAGCACCTTACTGGCATTGGTATATATCGCTAATTCCTCAGTATTGCCTAACAGTCCTACAATCCACTTGTCCATATCACGGAGCAGTGCGTTCATAAAAACAAAGGTGGCCATCGGTATGCAATAGCCAAGTATGGAGCGCACTTTTTTTATATCAGCGTCGGATGGCTTGATCTTAACTCCAAATCTGCGCAGATTGATTGTAAAATATAATGTCTGGGCGAGATCGAATATAAAACAAGCGGAAACTATCGTGAATATTGACTTTGTGAAAAATCCGGCTACGCAGAATATTCCGATTCGGGCTATTGAGAGCACAAGATTTCGCGCCACGATCAATCTTGCTTTGCCTATCGAAATGTATAGGTTCTGATACATTGCCAGCAGATTTGTCAAAAGTGGCTGAAAGGCAATCCAAAGATATAATGGCTTAAGCTGGACGTTATCAAAATACTCGGTTAATTTCGGCGATGCCGCAAGAATCAGTATTCCACCTAATATCCCTAAAAAAATTTGTAAAGCAAATATCGTAGAAATATAACTTGCTTTATTACCCTCGGAATCCTTACCCCTGTTAAAAAAATAATTGACCCCATCGGCCATACCTAAAATAAGCAGCGACGTGAGGGTTGTTGAAATCAATATGGCCTGAGCGTATGTGCCATATTCATCCAAAGAAAATTCAACAGATACAATCTTAATGCAAATAATTGAAGATATAGCAGTGAGTACCCTCACAAAGGTGAGGTAGATAGCATCTGCAGATGTTCCTTTAAAGTTTTGTAATTTTTTTAGTGTCAAAATCGTTTTACAATCTTTGCAGGATTTCCGGCTGCTATGCAGTTTTCCGGGACATCTTTGGTTACTACGCTGTCGCAAGCCACTATTGCGCCTTTGCCTATGTGCACACCTTTAAGAATCGTTGAGCGTTCACCTATCCAAACGTTATCTTCAATGACCACAGGAGCCGATTCGCTATGCTCCCAAGCCCATTTCTCAGAGTAAAAACCAGACGTGGATAATTCTATTCGTCGCTGCGGATCGGTAGGATGATTGTTGTTGTCGTAGATGTGGACGTTATTGCTGATGATAACGTAATTTCCTATAAGAATTTTGTTAACGGCACCTATAACAGAATATCCACGTATCGTGGTGTAATCGCCTATCTTAATGCAACCATTGCTGCGTGCAACAAGATTGCATAATAAATCACAATTGTTTCCTATTGTTATACTTGCCGTTGGAGCTTTAGTGATATTTGCCATTGGGCCAAGAGTGACGTTATCACCCATTTTGGCATAGGCTTTGAATTTAGCAAGTTTATATTTTACTTTTATCCGTAACGGGATGTGTATAAGGTAGTTCAGTATTTTGAAAAGTAAGCTCATGAATATGAATTACAGCTGCTTTAAAAGTTTATAGAACTTTTTATAATTGGTATCAGCATTGAAATTTTCTTCCCAGAATTTACGTGGATTCAATGTTTTATCTTTGAGTTCATTTATCGCGGATGTAATATCTTCAAGTGAAGGATCAGCAGGAATAAGAACTCCCGTGCTTTCATTAACGATCTCACGTGTTCCACCTACGTCGGTTCCTATAACAGGTATATTGAAACTTATAGCTTCCATTAACGATACAGGTAAACCTTCTGACGAGGAGACATTTATAAAGACATCATATCCGCCGTCTTTCAATAGATTTTTTACTTCGTAATTAGGTAGATGACCTGTTAATGTTATTTTAAATTTGTGAGGTGTTTTGTGAATCAATTCCTTTAATTGATTAAACAATTCACCACCTCCAATATGTGTCCATTCAATATCCGGATCATCGTTTAATAGAAGAGCCTTAAATATTAAATCAACTCTTTTTACAGGCTTGAGGTAGGAACAGCTGACAATTCTAAATTTTTTATCATTACTCTTGAATGTACATCCGGAATCTAATGTTCCCAAATACGAAACTATAGATTTTGCCCTGACACCAGGATACATATCTTGAGAATATTGCTGACCGTCCTTTGATATATATACAGCTAAATCAATCTTATTGAGTAATTCACGTCTAAGGGGCAACATAACATTGGGTCTATACTCATATAGATCGCCCCCGTGGAAGCGACTAATAATCTTAGCCCCGTTAAAATCGGTAAGGGGTAAAATATATCCCCAACCATATCCCCAATATGAATATACGACATCTTTAGAGGTTACTATCTTTAGTACCTCTTGAAGCTGCTTTGAATTCTTAAGGCTATTTATGACTAATAATTCTACTATGAATTTTCTAAGTTTTCTTACTGATGTAAACGCCTTTAGTCGCCAGAACTCTGAAAAAATCTTGCGAAGACTCATTGCTCGCTTCTTTATGCCATATTTTAGATAATCCTTATTGTTATAGATCTTTGATTCTATAATTTTGGCATTATCGGGTATCGGTCGAGGTGTACCTGTATTTTGAGTGGGAATTATATAAACTGTATCAAAATTCTCACAAGCATACTTGATTTCAGATTCTATAAATGATTCTCCACTAACACCGTAGGGAAAGTATGATGTAAATAAGAATAGATTAGCCATGTCAGTTGTTAATTACTCGCAATATTTACGTTGTTTCACATATCAACAGTAATAATTATGATAATTATTAGTGAAACAGATATGCTTCAAATCAATTTTGAAATATTGCTTCTGATAAAAATGGATTATTTTGAGAATAAATAATCACTACTTTTTGGGGATGGAATGTAATAGACCGAAATACCTTTTCGTCCTAATGAAAGCATTTTTTCAAGAGCATTTTTTGCATAAAATACCTTAATTTCCAAGTTTGATATTCGAGCTATTGACCAATCATTTTCATTAAAGAACTTTGTGACTCTTGTTTTTTTGGTCTTTCGCAAAATTTCGCTACTAAACTCTGTATAGTCGTAAACAGATCCGTTTAACGTATACTTATAGGTACGTTTTTTATTAAAAAATTGAGCCCAGTATTTGTAATCATATTGCAATATGCTCTCTACACAATGGAGAAAGGTTCCCATATAAGATCTCGGCATTCCTAAGTTAAATACCATTCCATCGAGTTCGCAAAGTCTATACCATGGAGATGATTTATCCCAACAATCATGACCTTTCGTGTGATCTTTCGTGAGGTACTCGGCATATTTACCTATTGCACAAACCGAATGCCGAACATTGTTACTTCTTATTACTCCGGGATATTTGCGAAAGGTCTCGGCCAGAAAGCCCGCGCCAGTTTTATCGTGCATCGGATCGAATATATAGTCTTCATTATAGATTTGAGACGCTGGAAAAGCAGGCATCATAAGTGTCCCGGTCGGGCCAATTTCCGATAGAATTGCATCAATAAGTTCTGTTGCGGTACCTGTATAATTATAAAATTGCATCATTGACGCATGTATACAAATCACAGAGCCTTTTTTCATACCCATTGTCTGCATCAAACGAATTAAATCACTCGTTGAGTACTTCTTGTGGTATATAATCTTACCAATACGTTTATGCCACCTTTTTCTCCATAGTGCTAAATCGCTAATTCCAAAAAGTTTTTTTACGGAGGGTACGATTAATTCGAAAATTATATTCATTAATTGTTTATGTGAGGACTATTCAATAAATGATTCACCGAAACCGTAGGGATAATACGATGTAAAAAAGAATAGGTTTGCCATAATTATACAACGAAAAAGAAAAGATTTATGATCTTTTCTTAATTGGGCTCGTCCTTAGACGTATGGTTACATTTCCTCCTCGTCCTCGGGCCTTACAGTTCCTGAATGAAGGCGACGGGGACGGTGGCGGTGAGGGTGGCGGAGAGGGTGGTGAGGGTGAGCTGCACGGTGTATTTGTTGTCGGGCAGCGCGGTGATGATGCCCACGTAGCCGGTGAGGTTGCCGTTGGTGATACGGGCGGGGCGCCCGGGGGTGAGGTGCTCGTTGGTGGGGGTGTTGGCGAAGTGGCAGCTCAGGGTGTCTTCGGCGGCATCGCACAGGAGCATAAAGGTTTTCATCTCCCAGTCGGGGATGGGGGTAGGGGTGGCGGCTCCGCGCAGGGCGTAGACGTAGGCTGCGTCGTGGATGCCGGAGCGGATTCTCTGTGCGTCGGCCGGACGGCAGTTGAAGAAGCAGAGGTCTTGCAGGGGTGATGGGCCGGGTTGTTTGCGGCGGTCGCGGGCTGTGGGTGCTACGTAGATTGCGAATGGTGTGTCGGAGTCTATGATGGCTCGTTGACACAAAAGTTGCTTGACGGCCTCGGGTTCACAATCGGTGCAACGCATTGCATACCAGCGGGTGCGTGTTTCAATGATAGCGTCGGCTGCGGTAGCCAGGGCTTTGTGGCGCATGAATTCATTGAGTGTGGCGGGTGCTTGCGCAAGGGCGTGGTAGGGTGAGGCTTCGGGCACCATGGCTGCTATGATGGGGGTGGGTACTCCGGCTTGAATGGCGGCGGCTACCCAGCCGTCGAGGGCTGATTGTGGCGTGAGTGTGTGGGTAAGATGCGCTTCGTGGGCTATCTGCTGCAATGCGCGTGCGTATTGTTCATCGGTGAGAGCCGCGACAAAGCGTGCCATCGGGCTTTGGAATTTTTTCTGAAATTCGTCTTGGATTTGTGCCAGATGGATTGGTTCCGACGGCCATTCGTGATTTTCTTGCAGTTTTTTCAGTGTGATGCCGCCGCTCAGGGTGCAATGGATGAATACGCTCCTGATTTTATCGAGCACGGGGTAGGGCGTCAGATTGCAGCGGCGGATGGCTCGCAGGTCGTCGGGGGTGATACGGTTGGTGGGCGCATCGTTTTTTGAGTCGAGGGTGCTGAAGGCTGCTTTGAACCTATTGCGGTTTTCGGTGCCGAATGCGTCTTTCATTACGGCGCGGAATGCCATTTTGAATAGCTTGGCGGACGATGGCGTTATGCCCTCGCGCAGCAGGAATCCTCCGAAATCTGTGACAAACTTTGAGTCGACTGCATTGAGATCCAACTCGGGTGAGTTGTTGTACTGCTCCAGGCGGTTGAGCATAGCTGTATAATATCGGGCTGTGGATTCCGATTTGGTTTTGGACACCTTCTGTCGCACCGTGGCGAGGTTAACCCGAGGCAATGATGTAGCGTGGGTTGAAGTCATCAAAAAATTAAAACAGCCGAATGTTTGTGCAATTCTTTGCCTCCCCCGGATTTGTGTGCGTAAATTCCCGGAGTTAAGGCGCGTTGAGACCATATAATTTTTGAGGTCTCGAATGTGATGAGTCGATTGGCGTTAACCATATCGTGAGCAGCAGGGGCTGTAAATAGCCGGTGCATTTCGTATGCAAAGTTACGAAATAACATTTACACGGCAAAAAAAATACGACAAAATGTTCTCTTGTCGTATTTCACCGGGAGGGAGGTTTTTTGTGAATATTGTCAGGATTCCAAAGCGGCGTGTTCCTCGTCGAATGGCTCGAACATCACGGTTGACAGATATTTGTCGGCTCGGTCGGGCAGAATTACCACGATATTGCCTTCTTTGATTTTGTCGGCTGTGCGCAGGGCTGCCAGCATGGCGGCGCCGCTGCTCATCCCGGCAAAGATGCCTTCTTTTCTAATGAGTTGACGTGCCATATCAATAGCTTCCTCGCTTTCCACCATTACCTGGACATCGATGCGCGAGGGGTCGTAGATGTGTGGCACGATGGCTTCTTCCAGATTTTTGAGCCCCTGGATGTAATGGCCTTTTACGGGCTGTGCGCATATCACTTTGATGTCGGGATTCATAGCTTTCAGGAATTTTGACAGACCCATGATTGTGCCTGAAGTACCGATGGCCGATACAAGATAGTCGATCTTGCCGTCGGTTTGCTGCCATATTTCCAGCGCGGTGTTCTGGAAGTGGGCCATATAGTTGCCTTGATTCGAGAATTGGTCGGGCATGAAGTATTTTTCAGGATTTTCATCTCGCAGCTTGCGGGCGTAGCGGATGGCGCCGTCGGTGCCCTGGTCGGCGGGGGTAAGGTGAATCTTGGCACCGTATGAACGCAAAATTTTTCGCCTTTCTTCTGATACCGACCGGCTCATGACAATCTCGACAGGATACCCTTTTACCACACCGGCTACGGCCAGTGCGATACCGGTGTTGCCCGATGTGGGTTCGAGAATGGTTTGTCCCGGTTTGAGCCGTCCGTCGGCTTCGGCGGCTTCAATCATCTTGATTGCGATGCGGTCCTTAATGCTTCCCGACGGATTCTGACCTTCGATTTTGGCATATATATTCACTCCCGCGGGGTGGGGGAGGTTATTGATTTTTACCATAGGTGTTTCACCAATGGTTTCAAGGATGTTTTCTGCTATTTTCATAATGAGATGAGAGTTCAGGTTTCAGTATATTAACGATATTGAAACCAGGATGGTTCATCTCTAAAAGTCAAAGACCGTCTGGGGGTCCATCGGGGTGCCTCGGTATCTCACCTCGATATGCAGATGCGGGCCGGTGGAATTGCCGCTATTGCCGCTCAGGGCCACGATCTGCCCCGGCTGTATGCGTTCTCCTTTTTCGACAGTTATCTTGCTCAGATGGCCGAACCGTAATTCGAGTCCGTTATCGGCAGCTATGAATACGAATAATCCGTACCCTCTATCATAGCCACTGCGGGCAATTTTTCCGGCAAACGGGGAGGATACCTCCGTGCCGGTCCGCATGGCTATGTCGGTGCCGAAGTGCATACGTCCGAACGACTCGCGGTAGCCGAATCTTGAGGTTATGCGCTTGCTTTCGGTGCAGGTGTATGGAATGCCTGTAACCGGAGGCGTGACGGGTGAGGGAGGCAGGAAAAAGTTGCAGTCATCATCCCATGCACCCGTCGAATAGTAATCGTGGCCGGCGTATGACCCCGAAATGAAATCGAGTGCCGAGGTGGTCCTCGGCTGGTGTTTGATCGCAGGCCGGGGGGCCTCGGTGCCTGTAACCGAGTCAACGGTTGACCTTACGAAATTAAGAACGCTGAAAAGATCAGGCGACTCGGCGGTAATAGAATCGGAGTCACATTTATTTGCAGATGTTACAAAAGATAAAGCATCTGCTTCCGGGCTAACGGCTATAGCCACGGAAGCAGATGTCGATATGGTGATGAATACGGCAGCGCGTATCATTCGTCAGATTTATCAGCGTCTTGGGGCGCTTCTTGTTCCTGTTGGTTTTTCGATTTTTCTTTTAACGAAGCGAGCAAAGGTTTGCCAAAAAGAATCCATGCCGAGCTTGCCACGACAGCCAGAAATACAAACCCTATCAGTATCATAGGCTTACGTGGACGGCTTGCATAGATAGGCACCGAAGCCGGGGTGATTACGGCATATACCGGTGTGGTTTCCTGTACCTTGGCACGTGCCATCTGCACCTGCTGCGATGTCTGGTTATAAAGGCTGAAAGCGAGCGACACTTCGTTTGACAGGCGTTCACGCTGGGTTTGCGCCACTTGGAATGCAAGCCCTTGGTTGCGATCCTGGAAGTCGGCATACTTCTGCTGTGCCTCGTAATAATCCTGCTTGGCTTCCTCGTTGATTTTTAAAGCATATTCCAGATCTTTGCGCGCCTTATCGGTGCGATAGTTGGTGATATATTGTTGCAGGCGCGATACCACCGTGTCGGCAAGGATGGCTGAAACCATCGGGTCCTGAGTGGTAACGTCAATGCTCACCACCATAGTCTTCATATCAAAAGAAGTGTTGATGCTTCCCTGCAAGAATTGCACGAGGTTATATTCATCTCGTGTGAGATGGAAATTGTCAAGTTTATGATCTTCATCTTCTTCGTCATCAGCGGGCAGTAGCATTCCGATGAGGCGGAAAGGAGCCGAGAGTACATAATTCCACCAGGGTTGACGCTGGTCTTCAAGGATGTAGTTCTCCACTGTGATTAGGGAATCCTCATCCTGAGTATGCACCTTTACATCAAACAATCCGGTCATGAAAGGAATTGAGCTTACCACATCGGGATAGAGCATGGGATATACGGCGTCCACGCTCTGTGTCGATCCCAGATTGATGCCCGCCATTGATGCCAAAGCACCCAGACCGCTTGAGGTTCTGTTGGTGTTTAACTCCGGAGCAAGGCTCACCGTGGCGGTGTATTCCTTGGGGATACTGAATGCGATCACCAGACCTACCACGGCTCCGATGCCACACCATTTGAATATCTTACGACGCTGCTTCCACAGGGTCATAGCAAGCTCCATCAGGTCGATTTCCGACTCCTGATCTGTTGTGTTTTTTACTTCGTCGGTCATAATCTTACTTAAACAGGTAAGCGATAGTGGCTGCCATGGTTGCAGCAGAAGATACACCCGAAATAATGGTCAGGATCTTTTCCCAGTTGGGACCATTTGACTGGTGTTTTGAGGGAACGATGATCTGACTGCCGGGTTCGATTATGGTTTTGCCGTCAAGACGGGCAACTGTGCCGTTGAGATAGATGATGAAAGCCTTGTTTTTCTTGGCTGTCTGGCCATAACCACCGGCCTGATCCACATAATATTTGAGCTTTGCACCGGGTTCGTAAACCACAGCGTTGGGATACATAACGTCGCCTGATATGCGCACCACGCTCTGCTGCTCGGGGATAAACAAACTGTCGCCGGGCTGGAGCACCATATCGTAATGTGAGCCGGGATATTGCAGTGCCTTTTCAAGATTGATACCTACATTATATGTATTGGCAATCTGAATCTTCGACATTGAAATCGAGTCGGAATTATTTTCACCGCTGTTTTGCAGTGCGAAACGCAGGGCTTCGCGTTTTGCGGTGTATTCATCTTCGGTCATCTTTCGGGTGAGGTGAGCACCTTTAATATACGCATCATTCAGCACACCACCGGCCCGGCGCAGGATGTCAGAGATGCGTTCGTTGCGTTTTTCAAGCACATAGCTGCCTTCAAAGAGCACTTCACCGTTTACATTCACGGTTTTCTGAGCTGAATAGCCCGGGCTGCTGCGAACGATAACCCGGTCGTAGGGCATCAGAGGGAATCCTTTGCCGGATCCGACAGCCAGACCGTTTTCTATTGATACGCTGAATATCTGCGAGAGTTGCTGGGTCTGCACCGTAGAAGTTGGATCGACAATGCGGCGCGAGATGTCCACGCGTGCTGTTGATGCACCCTCCAGCAGGCCACCGGCCTGAAAGATGAGGTCTTCAAGGGTTGTATTCTTTGCAAACGGATACGAGCCGGGACGAGCCACCTGGCCGTCGATGGTGAGGGCGCCGCGTTCTTCCAGTTCGTGTATGCTTGAGATTACGATTACGTCGTTGCGTTTCAGCTCTACGTCGGGAGCGGTACCGTTCATGATCTGCTTGAGATCCACAGCCATAAGTTGCAGATTGAGTTCGTCATCCTGACGGTAGAGGAGCACACGTTCTGTGTAAGCGTCTTCTTCCAGACCGTCGGCTTTGCGGATCAGATCGGAAATTGTCTTGACATCGTTGTCAATGGCAAA
Source organism: uncultured Bacteroides sp. (assembly GCA_964531245.1). GTDB lineage: Bacteria > Bacteroidota > Bacteroidia > Bacteroidales > Muribaculaceae > CAG-873. Next base: position 24,210 of record CAZHDH010000005.1, read on the forward strand.
CAGACCGGGACGATACACGGAACCCTTGATTTCAACACGGTTGGTATAACGGTCGAGGATCGTGCCCACGGTAATTATATCACCGTCTTTAAGCTTGTAAGAAGCAAATTCTCCGTCCTCGATGTTGTAGAGTTCGTTTTCAGTACCGGCTTGACGAGCCACTTTGACCATGCTTTCGTAAGCATCACCGGTAAAGCCGCCGGCATATTCCAAAATGTCTTCAAGAGTTTCGCCGGGCTTGAGTTCGTAGTACATCGGGCGCTTCACATTGCCTTCGATGTTTACGAGCTGTTCGTAGGGCGGAACGATAATCACGTCACCTTCCTGGAGGCGGATGTTACCGTCGGTTTTGCCGTTGAACAGGTAATCATATATATCCACGCCTGCGATTTTCTTGCCGTTGCGGAGCACCTGGATGTTACGCAGTGTACCGATGTCGTTGATACCACCGGCGCGGTAAAGGGCATGGAACACAGATGAGAAGGGCGACATACGGAACGTTCCCGGTGTGGCCACTTCGCCTAAAAGGTCAACCTGAATGGTGCGCACCTGTCCCAAAGTGAGCTTTATGTCAGATTCAGAATCCTTCAGGCCGGCATATTTGCGTGCAAAGGTGTTTTTGATGTGATTATTGGCCTCGTTGATTGTCATACCGTTAAGGTACACAGGGCCGAGCTGGGTGATCATTATGCTGCCCTCGGGCGAGATAGTGCCGCGCACGTGGTCCTCCGAGGTGCCCCAGATGTCAATTATTACCTCGTCGCCGGGGCCCAGACGGTAGTTCTGAGGTGTGGCCAGGTTTTCGCTGGGTTCAAATGTTAGTGCGCGAGAATTGAACACCTTGTGTCCGTAGATCTGGCGGGCGGATACCTGACCGTTATTGCCTTCATCCACGGCACGATTTATGTCTACCATTTCTTCAGACGAAAGTTCGGCAGACGCGTCGTTGCGACGTTCGCGGCGCGCCGCGTTTAGGTTTATGTCGGTAGGCGTTGTCTCATTGTTTTGTTCGCGTTCAAGTCGTGCCTTGATACGCTCGGCCTGCTCGGGTGTGACCCCCTTGGCCATAAGTTCCTGACCGATTTGCTGGGAGCTCTTGCCCGCAGCTGTCTGGGTTTTGATGTAACTTACCACCTGATCATCGGTCATAGACGAAGCTATGAGCGATAATGCCATAAAAAGTGATAGGAAAACACGCTTCATTTTCATGTTTATAGTGATTGGCTTTTAATTTCGTAATTAAAACTACCTTATAGGCTTACAATGATAATTATACATTTCATTTAAAAATTTGGTATAAACGCAATACGCGTCCAAACCAAGCACAAAGTTAATATTTTTAAGGCATTACGCCAAGTGTTTAACAGTAGTTAACAATGATTTAAGCCAAATCGGACACCACAGTATTCCGTGATGTCCGATTCAGGAGTTTTCTGTATCGGTTTACGATTGATACAGATAGCGTTTTATTGAGTGTTTAGGGGTCTTTTCAAATTCTACTTCAAAGATTTTCACACCCGAAAGTTGGCTGTATGCCGGCAGTTCTGAGTTGAGCGATTTTACGTTGGCTTCCATCATTGTCTGAAGTTGTTCGGGCGATACCCCTTCCTTACGGGCAGAATCGAAATCGGGATAGATCAGTGCCACGAGTTTGCCGTCGCGCTCCACTACCAGCGATTCCATTACCAATGGCAGGTTGTTGATCTTTTGCTCGATTTCCTCTGGATAGATATTCTGACCGGATGGCCCCAGTATCATCGACTTATCACGACCGCGGATATACAGGAATCCATCGGCATCCATCTGGCAGATGTCGCCGGTGTTCATCCAGCCGTCGCGGAAGGCTCCCTGGGTGGCTTCGTCGTTTTTATAATAACCTTTCATTACGTTATTCCCCTTGACCCACAGCACGCCCGGCACGTTTATCGGATCTGGCGAGTCGATGCGGGCTTCCATGCCGTCCACAATCTTGCCGCACGACCCTGCGCGCTGGATATCCCAGGGAGCGTAGGTGATAAGCGGTGCACACTCGGTCATGCCATAACCGATTGTGAATGGGAATTTGATACGGCGCAGGAATACGTCGACATCTGCATTAAGCCCCGCCCCCCCTATGATCAGCTGTTTGAGATTTCCGCCGAATACATCCATTAGTTTTTCGCGGATTTTTTCCAGAATCTTATTGTCAACGATGGGCAATTTCAGCAAAAATTTCATCGACGGCTTTTCCAGGGTGGGGAATACGCGGGTCTTGATTATCTTTTCGATAACCAGAGGCACGGTGATCACCAGCTTGGGATGTACAGTGGCAAACGCCTCCAAAATTACCTTGGGCGATGGCGTGCGTGTCAGGAAATTGATGCTGCAGCCCTTGGTGAAGGGGAAGAGCATCTCGATGCACAGCCCGTACATGTGAGCCAGCGGAAGCATACAGATCATGCCGTCGCCGGGGTATAGGTATGGGATATTCTCGCGGGCAAACGTGAGGTTGCTGCCTATATTCTTATATGTGAGCATTACGCCCTTTGAGAATCCGGTAGACCCTGAGGTATAGTTGATTACAACTACATCGTCGATAGATTCGGGCTGGCGGTATTTTACATCCTCGGGGGTGAAACGCTCGGGATAGCGTTCGCCAAACTTCTTGTTCAGATTCTCGCGGGCTTCCGTTAGCTTATGGCTGCGGGATAGCAGCAGGGAATAGTCGTGGATGTCCACCACACCCTCAAGCGCAGGCAGATGGTCGGCATCAAGGTTTTCCCATATCTGCGGATCAATGAAGAGCAGCTTTGAATCTGAGTGATTTACAAGATGATGCAGATTATCGGGCTTAAACTCGTGCAGGATAGGCACCGCCACAGCACCGTATGTGATCACGGCAAGGAATGCCGCACCCCAATTGGAGCAGTTTTTGCTGCACAGCGCAATTTTGTCGCCTGGTTTCACTCCGGCGTTTTCAAACAAAATATGTAGCTTGGCTATCTTGCGGGCCACGTCGCGATACTGCAACGATTGTCCGTGCAGGTCGCTCAGAGCCGGTAGTTCCCAGTTCTTTTTGATCGAGTCCTGAATCAGGGTTATCATTGTCTGAGGCAGGACTGCATCTTTAGTTTCTTTCATATCATTCGTTTTAAGGCTGTCAGAGAATAGTTGAAACTTTATTATAAAACAACAGCCTTCTGGATAAAGTTTTCCAGCCGGGCAACGGGCGCCCGTGCAAACGGCAGATTTTCAGTAAACTGTACGGTCGCAAAAAAATCACGCCCTCTGCCGGATGCAGCTTGGAGTCCGTTGCCCGCTGTAAAAATTGTCCGATTATTCGGGATCTACGGCGTTTTCAGGATCGGTGTACCAGCGCGAATATAGCAGATAGTTATGGGCTATCTTGCGGTTGATTTCGGCTGCCTGTTCCGGATTTACCATTTTGATAAATTTGGCCGGCGCGCCACCCCATAATTCGTTATCGCCGATTTTGGTGCGTGAAAGCACTACCGACCCGGCAGCTACAATGGCTCCGCGTCCCACCTCGGCATCGTCCATCACCACAGCGCCCATACCTATCAGGGCATAATCGTGAATCTTGGCGCCGTGGATGGTTACATTATGTCCCACCGATACGTAGTCGCCGATTTCAATGGTAGATTTCTTGTACAGGGTATGCAGCACAGAGCCGTCCTGAATATTGACGCAATTGCCTATGCGGATGGAATTTACATCACCGCGAAGCACAGCGTTGAACCATATAGAGCAGTCAGTGCCCATCACTACATCGCCCACCACTGTGGCGTTCTCGGCCAAAAAGCAGCCTTCGCCTATCTGGGGCGTATGGCCGCGTAGCGGAATTATAAGTGCCATAATATTAAAGTGTTACTTTGTGAAGGGGCAGAGCCTCTGTATTTTCATTGAGCCATACCAATGTCTCGCCTTCAAGGTAGGGCGCAAGTGCCTGGCGTACACGGGCGTGGTATTGATTGAGCCACTCGATTTCTTGATTCGACATTATAGCGGTATCAAAGAGCGAGCGGTCAAACGGACACAGTGTCAGGGTCTCGAATTTGTAGAAGCGGCCGAATTCGGTTTCCATAGCCGGCACGGTGAGCACGAGGTTTTCGCAGCGTATGCCATGGATGTTCTCGCGATACAGACCGGGTTCGTTGGAGGTTATCATACCGGGACGAAGGGCTGCGGGTACATAATTCAGACGCACACTCTGGGGGCCTTCGTGCACGTTCAGGAAGTGTCCCACGCCGTGACCGGTACCGTGCAGGTAGCTCAGACCCTCTTTCCATAGGAATTGGCGTGCAAGGGCATCAAGCTGCGCGCCCACGGTGCCTTCCGGGAACACAGCAGAACCCAGCGCGATGTGGCCTTTCATTACCAGAGTGAAGTCGCGGCGTTCGTCGGCCGTGGGGGTGCCCAGGGCGATTGTGCGGGTGATGTCGGTGGTGCCGTCAAGATATTGTGCGCCGGAGTCGATCAGCAGAAGCCCTTCGGGTTTCAGTGTCGCGTTTGAGGTATCATCTGCTTCATAGTGCACGATAGCGCCGTGTGCCTGATAACCGGCTATGGTGCCAAATGATTCATCGAAATAGTATTCGCCCTGCGAGCGGTATTTTCTCAGAATTTCGGCTACATCCATTTCAGTCAGAGTATGACCGGCGCGCACCTGAGTCTGTATCTCGTGGAGCGATTTCACCATAGCTACACCATCGCGCACCATTGCATTGCGCACCCCGGCGATCTGGATGTCGTTTTTGCATTCTTTGGCCAGAGCTATGGGCGATGTTCCGGACACCTTGCGGCTGCCTAACACATTGCTGATAGCCGAAGCTGTGCGAGCTTCTTCAACCAGCACTTTGGTATCGGCCGGCAGAGCGTTGAGGAAGGCTACCACCGAGGTATAAGGCTCACACACCACGCCTTGCGATTTCAGATAGTCGCTCACGGCAGGGGTGATCTTGGCCGGGTCAACAAAGAGGGTGCTACCGTTGCCGCTCACGTAAAGGAAGGCTGTGACCACGGGATTATATTTTACATCGCGGCTGCGGATGTTGAGCAGCCATGCGATTTCATCAAGTGCTGAGATGAAGGCGGCATTAGCGCGGGCTTTGCGCACCTTTTCTATCACTTCTGAAATCTTGGCCGATGCAGATTTGCCGGCATATTTTTCCTCGTGCACGAAAACCTCTGACGAGGGCAACGCGGGGCGGTCGGCCCATATAGCATCGATAGGGTCGAAAGTGGTGTTGAGGGCTATGGAGCAAGCATTCAGCTTCATTTCAAGATCGGAGGCGGCTACGGTTGAAAATACCATACCGTTGATGCCCACCACTGCGCCGGAAGCCAGATTGCCGGTGAGCCAGTCGGTGATCGAGGGTGTTTCGGGCAGCCCGTCTTTCATCAGGCGTATTTCCGAGCCTTCAAGCTGCTGAGCGGCCTGAAGGAAGTAGCGGGAGTCTGTCCACAGCAGGGCTTTATCGAGGGTAACGACGAGGTCGCCGGCCGAACCGGTGAATCCGCTCAGCATACGTCGTGCCTGCCAGTGGCTCGACAGATATTCGCTGGCATGGGGGTCGGCCTGGGGGATGATCGTGGCCGAAACACCGGCTGCCTTCATTTCTTTTCGAAGGGCTTGGATACGTTCGTTTACAGTGTTCATATTAGTGTAGTTTTATATAGATTCATATTAGTAAGTGCGGAGCGGCGGCAGGAAGGCATCGGGGATATGTTCCACGATGAAATCTCCCGGGATTCCGCTCACGGTGATTACATCAAATTGGGGCTCGAGTTTCACATCGTATGCCAGCATATACACATGGGCTGCGCGTGCCAGTGCCGATATTTTCTTCGGGGTGATTGCCTCGGCGGGATTTATGGTTTTATCGGTGCGAGTTTTTACCTCACAGAACGCGATGCGGCCGCCCTTGGTAGCCACAATATCTACCTCGTATGGCGGCAAATGCCAGTTGCGTTCCACTATGGCATACCCGGCGCGAATCAGAAATTCGCACGCCATTTCCTCGCCCCACTTACCGGTTTCGTTGTGCTTTGCCATGGCTGAATAGTGCTTTTATTAGGTCGGGGCGGTGCAAGCGTGTGAGGGATCGCTCGATGTCCACGCGATAGGCACGGTCATACCAGAAAAAATATTTACGCTGAGCCAGCTTTTCTTCGGGGCGTATGGCGGTAAAGAGCTTTTCACCGGTGTAGGGGTGAAAGCCGGTATAGTAAATTTCAGTTGCCACTGTCATAGGCGTGGGTGTGAAATCCTGCACCTGTTCCAGGCGGAAATTCAATGCCTTGGTCTTTACTGCTAATTCGGCCATATCGATTTCACGGCATCCTGGATGCGATGAAATGAAATATGGAATGAGCTGCTGACGCAGATTGTGCTTTTTATTGACACGATCGAATATTTCGTTAAATTGCTCGAATAGCGTAAACGATGGTTTGCGCATCACATCCAGCACGGCATCTTCGGTGTGTTCAGGTGCAACCTTCAGTCGGCCCGACACGTGGTGGGCAATCAGCTCCTCGATGTAGCGGCGGTTGGCGCTGTCCACGCGGTTGTCGCCGGTGTGGTGCATTGCCAGGTCGTAGCGCACCCCCGAGCCGATAAACGATTTTTTGACCCCCGCCAGGGCATCCACTTTTTTGTATATATCAAGCAGCGCGCTATGGTCGGTGTTCAGATTGGGGCACACCCTGGGGTGCAGACACGACGGCTTGCGACATTTGGCGCAGATGCTCAGATCCTTGCCGTGCATGGCATACATATTGGCCGACGGGCCACCCAAGTCGCTTATAAACCCCTTGAAATCGGGCATGCGCGTAACCTGTTCTGCTTCACGCAGTATAGATCTCTCGGATCGTGAGGCTATGAATTTTCCTTGGTGAGCCGAAATGGTGCAGAAGGCGCAGCCCCCGAAACATCCGCGATGCAGATTCACCGAGTGGCGAATCATCTCGTAGGCCGGAATGCGTTTGTTTTTGTAGCGTGGATGCGGCAGGCGGGTGAATGGCAGATCAAACGCGGCATCTATTTGTCCGCGGCTCATTGCCGGGAGCATGGGATTCACTTTCACCACACGCTCCCCGTATTGTTGCCACAGCGTAGCGCCGCCATTCATCGCATTGCTTTGCTGCTCAATGTGTTTGAAGTTGGCGGAATGTGCTTTTTTGTCCTTCTTTACCGTTTCCCACGAGTTCAGTATAATATTGTTGTCGTCTGCCTCGGGAAGCGCCGATGCGGGCAGGGAAATCACGCTTTGGGCCAGGTCGGTGATTTCTCGTATAGACTCACCGGCATCCAGGCGGTTGGCCAGATCCACAATGTTGTGTTCGCCCATTCCATAAAGGAGCATATCGGCTCCGGAATCAAGCAGAATCGAGGGCTTCAGGGTGTCCTGCCAGTAGTCGTAATGTGCCAGGCGGCGCAGCGATGCCTCAATACCGCCGGCCACTATCGGCGTGTCGGGATACAGCTCGCGCAGAATTTTGGTATATACTATCGTGGGGTAGTCGGGGCGCATTCCGTGGCGCGCGTCGGGCGTATAGGCATCGTCGCTGCGACGGCGCCGGTTGGCGGTATAATGATTCACCATCGAGTCCATTGCTCCGGCCGATACCCCGAAGAACAGACGCGGCGCTCCGAATTTCTTGAAGTCGCGCAAATCGTCCTGCCAGTTGGGCTGTGGCACTATGGCTACCTTATACCCGGCTGCTTGCAATGCCCGCCCTATCACCGCGGCTCCAAACGATGGATGGTCCACGTAGGCGTCGCCGCTGAATAGCACCACGTCCACCTCATTCCACCCCATAGCTTTCATCTCCTTGACTGATGTGGGAAGCCAGTCGGTGGGGCGGAGATTCGAATAGTCAATGTATGGCATAGGTTGATGTTCCATCACTTGCGCATTTCTTCCAGTTTGGCTTCCAGTTTAATTATCTCATCACGCATACGGGCGGCTTCGATAAACTCCATTTCCTTGGCGGCGGCAAGCATCTGCTCGCGCAGGCGTGTGATGGATCGTTCAAGCTCGCCGGCGGTCATATAGGGCACGATGGGGTCGGCCGCCACATCCATTGTCTCGGCATTGTATTCCGAATATGTGGCCGGTTTCTTGGGCGACTTCTCGCGTATCTGACGCTTTTCTTTGGCTGTGAGCGGTTTGCCCTTGGCAGCGGCGGCTGCTGCAAAATCGTCCTCATCCTCTTTGCCCACTATGAAGTTGCGCGCCTTCACGATGGCTTTCGGGGTAATGCCGTGCGATTCGTTATAGGCAAGCTGCAGCGAGCGGCGCCGCTCTGTTTCCTCGATGGTCTGGCGCAGGGAATCGGTCATTGTGTCGGCAAACATTATCACCTCGCCGTTCAGGTTACGGGCCGCGCGTCCCACCATCTGCACCAGCGAGCGGCGCGACCGCAGGAATCCTTCTTTGTCGGCATCTAAAATGGCCACGAGGCTCACCTCGGGCAGGTCAAGCCCCTCGCGCAGCAGGTTTACGCCTATCAGCACATCAAAGGTGCCGGCGCGCAGGTCGTCAAGGATTCGGATACGGTCCATAGTCTCTACATCGGAATGTATGTAGGCTGATTTAACACCGAATTTTCCGAAGTAGTCGTTGAGTTCCTCTGCCATTCGTTTGGTAAGAGTAGTCACCAATACGCGCTCATTACGCTCGGCACGCACCCTGATTTCTTCCATCAGCACATCCACCTGATTCATCGACGGCAGCACGCGTATCACGGGGTCCAGCAGCCCCGTGGGGCGGATAATCTGCTCCACCACAGCACCGCCGGCTTGTTTCAGTTCGAAGTCGGCCGGCGTTGCTGACACGTAGATGGTCTGATTGGACATCGACTCAAATTCGTTGTAGGTAAGCGGACGGTTGTCCAGAGCGGCCGAAAGTCGGAAACCATAGTTTACCAGATTGGTCTTTCGGCTCAGGTCACCGCCAAACATCGCTCTGATTTGAGGAATGGTTACGTGGCTTTCGTCAATGATGGTGAGGTAATCTTTCGGGAAATAATCAAGCAGGCAGAAAGGTCGGTCGCCGGGATTGCGCCCGTCGAAATATCGCGAATAATTCTCGATACCGGAGCAATAGCCCAACTCCTTGATCATCTCGACATCGTATGTCACACGCTCCTCAAGTCGCTGTGCTTCCAGCAGTTTGTCCTCGCGCTTGAAAGCCTCGATCTGTTCACCCAGGTCAAGCTGTATCTGAGCCACGGCCGATGCCTGTCGCGCCGGCGATGTCACAAAGATATTGGCCGGATAGATGTTGAACGTATCGTGCGACCCGAGCGGCACCAGATCCTCGGAATGTAGTGTCTGTATCGACTCGATTTCATCGCCCCAGAACACCACGCGAAGCACTATTTCTTCGTAAGCCAGACGGATGTCAATGGTATCACCCTTCACGCGGAAGGTACCGCGCTTGGTCTCCACCTCGTTACGGGCATACAGCGAGTTTACCAACTTGCGCAGGAATTCATTTCGGGTGATTTTCTGCCCGGTGTGGATCTGCACCACATTGGCATTAAATTCATCAGGATTGCCGATACCGTAAAGACACGATACCGACGATACCACGATAACATCGCGACGCCCCGACAACAAAGCCGATGTGGTGGCCAGACGCAGACGATCAATCTCATCATTGATCATCAAATCCTTTTCAATATATTTATCTACCGACGGTATATACGCCTCGGGCTGATAATAGTCGTAATAGGATACAAAATATTGAACGGCGTTCTCCGGAAAAAACTGTTTGAACTCGCTGTAAAGCTGCGCGGCCAGCGTCTTGTTGTGACTCAGTATCAGGGTAGGGCGCTGCACCTCCTGAATCACATTGGCCATCGTAAAAGTCTTACCGGAACCCGTTACACCCACCAGCACCTGAGCCGCATCGCCATCGCGCACGCCCTGTGCGAGCTGCTCGATGGCCTGCGGCTGGTCGCCTGTGGGTTTATATTCTGAATGTAGCTTGAATTGCATCAATAGGGTATCTTTGTTTAATCTGCAAATATACGCATTTATTCCGGAATAACAATCGAAACTCCAAAAGTATGTTCTCAATATGATCAAGGGGCTACTTTTACGATGCAACCGCCCTGGCTAAACTATGCCGTCAGCAAAGACAAGTCCGGCGAGAATTGAAAATCGCCGAAAACTAATCCTATCAACTAAAATGAGGGAAACTTGCCGAGTGTGAAGTTATCGGCTTGCCGCTTTCGTAGCAACGCGGAGAAAGAACACCTGCTCGAACACCCCACCGGAGGCACCGACGCTTTAGATACATCCATATCGGCTGTGAGAAATTCCCTCCCACGATACTTTTGCCCTCTCCGCGTAGGGCGTATCGTAAATTAATCCCGTTATGTTTACATTTATGTAAAACTTTTTTCGTAACTTTGCGTTGTCATTATAAACGCAATGTATTATGAGCGAAGTAGAACTCCTTTTGGTAAACAGCAGCGAAAGTTGCACCATGTACACAATTCAATTCTTGTCTGACGAGCAAAGCGAATTTGAGAAATTCGTTGCCAAATTCAGACAGAATGCTGAGTTGAATCCTGATTTTCAGGCGATCATGCGTTTTGTAGAACAGATTTTATCTAATGGAGCATTGGAGAGATACTTCCGCAGAGAGGGTAAGATGAGTGATTCTGTTGTCGCTCTCCCTGTTCTGAAATCGAAACTCCGTTTATATTGTCTTCGCTTGACAGAAAAAATCTTAATCCTCGGAAACGGTGATGTCAAGCGTAGCCGCACTTACCAGGAAGACGATACGCTTCAAGGTTACGTCATAGATTTGCAGAAGTTTGAGCGTCTGCTTAAACAGGAAGTCCGTGCTGGTAACGTGGAGATTACAGAAAAAGAGATACTGACCGATAAAACGTTTGAAGTATGAGAACTGCAAATATATCGTTACAGGAGATTTTTAACGAAATCCCGGTTGAGAAACGCGAGGAAACCCGCCTCTCTTTTGCAATTTCAAATAGGCTTGCCACTCTTATGCAGGAAAGAGGACTTAACAAAAAGCAGTTTGCAGAAGCCCTCGGCAAGCGTCCTAATGAAATCACACGTTGGTTGAGCGGTGAGCATAACTTCACTATCTCGACCCTCGCCATGCTGTCGACTTTCTTTGGCAAGTCAATTATAAACGTATCATAAAGCTATGAAATCAACCGCTCTATTTCAGGTAAATACTTTACTGAAATAGTTGTTTTTATCGCGGATTTTCGTAACTTTGTAGGTGTAAAAGCAACTTCACAATTCTCTGACTATGGCAGTAAAAGTTTATGTAATTTCCGACCCTCTCGCAAAAAATTTTCTCGTTGACGACGACGGCTTCAAAGAATACCTTGAATCTGACGAATATCTCGACTTCGGAACGCCCGAAGTGTTCGAGACCGAACAGCAAGCTCTCGCATTCTGCACTGGCTTAGGCTATGGCGCAAACGAAAGTGCCACTCCCCACCGCTATCCGCTCCGCTCGTACGAAGAAGCCGACCTGCCATTCATCGAAGCCTTAGAGAATTATTGACATTATAAACAATATTTAACTTTAGTGTGCAAGATTTTTTACACCCTTGTACACTAATTTTGCATCCGGGTTCCAAATCTCGGATTTTTTTCGTAACTTTGCAACCTAATTCGCGCACGCGCTGACAAAGACCAATTATGTAAGAAACATTTCTTATACAACATATTAACGGAACTTCCGTGTAGTCGCACAAAGGTTTGGTCGCCTGTCAGCACTACCCGGAAGTTCTTGGCTTTTTATAATGACGGAAACTCAATCAATAGACAATGGTCTTTTCTCTGCGGATGAAATTCTCGTAGATTGGAGAGATCTTGAATTTTCCCATCCCGAAAGGAAAATCCGCCTTGCCACATCTTTCAGTGGCATAGGTGCTATTGAGCATGCGTTCCAACGCTTAGGTCTTAATTGTGAAATTGTTTTTGCAGGTGATATAGATGATAAATGTAAAAAATCATATTTTGCCAATTACCATATTACAGAAGAACAATGGCACTCTGATATTCATGAATTAGACGCTACTCCATATCTTGGAAAGGTAGATTTATTTGTTGGTGGGGCACCATGCCAGGCATTTTCTATGGTTGGTAAACGTAAAGGTTTTGAAGACACAAGGGGTACTCTATTCCGTGAATTTGCTCGTGTTGTAAAACAATGTCAACCCAAAGTATTTATCTTTGAAAACGTTAAGGGTCTACTTAACCATGACGGAGGAAATACTTGGGAAGTAATGCGTCGTACATTCGAAGACTATTGCGGTTACCATATACACTTTCAAGTCCTTAATAGTAAAGATTATGGTATACCCCAACATCGAGAACGTATATTTTGCATTGGATTTAAGGAGGAAACCGATTTTAGTTTCCCTTGCACAATTCCATTAGAATATCGGATGTATGATTTCTTGGAAGATTATATCCAAACCAAATATTTCCTTCGAGAAAAGGGTGTAAAGTTTGTTACCTCTACCAAGAATCGTACAAAATGCTACACTCAAATTAATGGAGATGTCGCATTGTGCCAAAAGCGAAACCAACAATTTAACTGGCATGGCGATTTTGTATATCACCCTGCATTGGAAAATGAGTCTTATGAGGAAGGCTGGGATGAGTTTATTTTCGATGTCAGAGATGTAGAGGAAAAATACTATCTTTCTGAGAAAGTAAAGAATTATGTTTTGACTCCCGGAACTAAGAACTTCCGCACTTCTACTGAAACTGATTTAGATATAGCGCGCCCACTTCTTCAATCAATGCATAAAATGCACCGTGCCGGAGTTGATAATTACGTCACACATAAAGGACGGATTCGCAAACTAACCCCTCGTGAATGTTTGCGATTGATGGGCTTCAAAGACTCTTTTAATATCGTAGTATCAGACACCTCAATGTACCAACAAGCTGGTAATAGCATTGTTGTTGATGTTCTGATTGCTTTGCTTAAACAACTTGATATCACTAAATATGGAGAACCTGTATCATGAAAATTGACGGCGTAAATTTTAATTTCGTAGACACGTTCAACACCCCCATATTTGTACCCGATTGCTTTGTTATGGGTGCCTCAAAATTAGGCTCAGGACACGGCGAAGCTAAATTATACATAGGCTCTAAAGAGGTTATGTATCCATTTTTCGGAAACGAGGGATTTGCCGCTCATTGTTTCATGTTAAAATCTGACCTCGTTTCATACATGAATGCGCTTCATGCTGAATATTTGCGACCGTCACAAACCTACAGAGGCGCAGATGAAATGCCTAAACTTTGGCATGAACGCATGAAGGCAATTGAAGAATTGCCGGAAGTGATTGAATTTAATGTTTACGCTCAAGATCAAATTGAAGGTCCACGTGGCTACGTCAATTCTAAAGATTTCGGGTATCAACTTATTCGCGAAATATCGCTCCCTCTTGTCTCATATATTTCTGTGATGCAGCTTACTGACCCTAAAGGTTCAACAGTTTATTATTGGAAATTATTTGCTGACTTCGAGGCAATTTCAGACAAAAAAGAAGCTTTTGTTTTTACCTATGGCAAAAAAGGGAAGAACGTAGAATCTATTCCGCAACCCAAAGAAACCTCTCGTGATAAGGCAATCAGATACGCTCGTCAAGGCCAAGGTGAGTATCGTGAGAAATTATTGGCAGAATGTCCGTTCTGTCCTATCACTATGATTAACGATGAACGGCTTCTCATTGCAAGCCATATCAAGCCTTGGGCGGTTGCTACTGATGCCGAAAAGTTAGATCCAAAAAATGGATTTATGTTATCACCTCTATATGATAAACTTTTCGACCGTGGTTTCATGACTTTTACAGAAGACCGAAAAATCGTTTTATCTAATTGGATTTCCCCAGCCAATAAAAAACGACTGGGAGTTGTGGACGGACAATTTATTCAAATGCTCCCTTTGGACGATGAACGTAAGAAGTATATGAACTTTCACCGTGCATCTGTTTTCAAGGGATAGCACTAAGAATTATATGTGTGTATTATCAACTCTTTCTAACAATCGGCAAACCATACGGAATGTGTTGAGAACTATTATTAAAGCCTAATTCTATAATTATGGGTACACCATCTTTAGAGTCTAATCCTCTTTTTCCCACAACCACTATCTTCATTGGTAATGGCTTCGATTTAAGTTTAGGACTTAAATCGAAATATACCGACTATTTCAATCATACTGGAAATGACGGTAACAAAGATTTTTGGCCAATACATGACAGTTACGGCGAGGAAGAACATCTTTATAAGGTTCTTAATGGTCAAACACCTATATTGGGCAGTTCTAAAAGATTAAATGCCGACTCTACTTGGTTTGATTTAGAAGATGAACTTAAAAAACATGCAAAACGTCCTTCTCCTAAAGGGAGAGAATTTGTAACTCAATTTAAGCGGTCTTTTCATTATGATCAGAATTATTTTGACGAAATAAGATCAGGTCTTAAAGAATATCTCAAACATGAAGTAGAAGAATGGGCTAAAAATCGGGCCGATTCTGCTACCAGTTCTCCTGCTTATCAGATGATGTATGAAGTATGTGTACGAGCATCTGCCGAACCCAATATTGTCACTTTTAACTATACTGATATAAATTCTCTGCTCACAAAATGTAAGGGCAACAATTCTTGTGATATTTATATCAATCCAAATAAAATTCAACATGTGCATGGTTCTTTATTGGAAGATCACATCATTCTTGGTATAAACGAGGATAAAGATGTTCCAATGGAATATGATTTTCTCTTCAAAAGTTGGGATGAACACTATAACTCGCACCGTGTTATTGACACCTTGCGCAACTCGCAGATAATCATCTTTTTTGGTCTCTCATTTGGTTCTATTGATAGTGTTTATTTCCTTGATTTCTTTAAGTCAATTATCAAAGGAACTTATGATCGGCAGAAAAAACACATTGTAATCTGTACCTACAATGAATCTTCGATGCGTAATATATATCGTCAGTTTTTCCAAATGGGTATTTCGATTATGGAATTAAAGGCCCATTGCGACCTAAATTTCCTTTTGACTAACCCTGATAATCCAAATCATCATCTGAAGTTTGAAAATGGCAAAATTTCGCAGTGGTTATACGAATGGAAAGATTTCACTTTAGATATATAATTATGGAGTTGCGGCACCACCGCCGCGCTTTCGTGTCATCGCCTATGGCGCTTCGCTTGGCGAAGAACCGAGCCTAAGGTCTTGATCAAAAGTCTTCAACCTTTAGCTCAACGAGCGTGGGCGAGTTAATCGATAACTCGTACAACAAACCCCTTCGGTTATCGCTTTGCGCTTTGCTTGCAAAGACATCTCCGAGGGGTGTTCTTTGTTTACACAAAGCGGTAAACCGATAAGTTGTATATGGACTTTTCGCTTCGAGAGATATTGGCGCTGCTTAACTAAATCGGCATTTGTTGGCATTGCTTAACTAAATCGGCATTTGCTGGCTTTGCTGAACACATCCGGCAAATGCCGGGTTTGCCGAGCTATGCCGGCAAATGTCAGCTATAATGATAATGTAATTGATATTGATAATGACAATTGATGGAAAGAAAAATTTGAAAAAGAAATTTTGGAATGTGATGATATGAGTTACTTGTGCATTATTCCCGGAAGGGCTGCTTTTCGGACTAAAGATCCGTCTTAACCTCTAATCATCACCAAAATACCACATTCTGGACTTTTGTGTTAATCTTGTGGGTCGGTCGGCTCCCTAAATTAGTACCTTTGCTCCCAAAAATAGCCTTAAACGCTCATTCAATGCTGCAACGTCGCCTTTACATCACCCTAAATTTCCATATCCTGCGACCTTTTTTGACGTTTGGATTGTTATACTAAGAAACTAATTTAAAATTTCTCACGTTATGGCTCAACAAGTTACCGCTAAACAATCTAATTCCTTTGTGGATGCCGTCAAATACACCCTTCGCGGCAGTGGTCAGGTTATGTTTCAGGAAAGTGCCTGGACCGGACTCTTGTTCTTAATCGGAATTTTCTGGGGATCCTACGAATGTGGGGTTCCGCAAGTAGGCTGGGGCGCAGCTGTCGGCCTGATTGTGTCTACGCTCGCCGGTTATATCCTGCCGGGTGATGCATCGCAGGGTTCGCAGGGATTGTATGGCTTCAATGGTATCCTTGTGGGGTGCGCATTCCCTACATTCCTCCCCGATACCTGGATCATGTGGGCTGCACTGGTGCTTTGTGCTATGGCCACCACCTGGGTGCGCACCGGCTTCAATAACGTCATGGCCCCCTGGAAGGTTAATTCACTCACATTCCCGTTTGTGTTTATGACCTGGATGTTCCTCTTTGCCGCCCGCGAACTCTCAGCACTCGAACCCACCACACTCTCCACAGCCTCACTGACCGCCACACTTTCAGGCACATTGGATACATCCTTTGGCCACCTCGTAGCATACTGGCTCAAAGGCATTTCGCAGGTATTCCTTGTAAATTCGTGGGTCACAGGTATTTTCTTCCTCGTTGGATTGGCATTGTGCAGCCGTGCAGCTGCTATTTGGGCAGCGATCGGTTCGGCGGAAGCTCTGGCTCTGGCCATCCTTTTCCGCGCCGACCCGGCCTCAATCGCCTCAGGACTGTTCGGCTTTAGCCCCGTGCTTACGGCCATAGCCCTCGGTTGCACATTCTATAAAGTAAACGTTCGAAGCGCTATTTGGACAATAATAGGCGTGGCCGTGACATTCTTTATTCAGGCAGGTATGGATGCAGTTATGGTACCCTACGGTCTACCCACCCTCACCGGTCCGTTCTGCATAGCTACATGGCTCTTCCTGCTTCCCCGCTTTAGCTTCGATTCCTCGAAAGAAACCGACCACAGCTTCTGGGGCAAACTCTAAAAATTCACACTATGGAAAACAATACACCCGCCTCCACATCCACAGTGGAATATATGGAAGCTATGCCCCTGCGACCGGGGCATTTCCGCGTGCTCATCACCTCATCAATGGAGCAAATTATCGGCGCAGCGCTATCCACCGTCGCCGGCATTATAATTCCAATGGTAGCTATAATATATCATAACGAAGTATCCGGCTTCCTGCAGGGATTGCTTGGCGCTTCAGGTCTGATAGGCATTTCGTTCGGTGCGGCCCTCTTCGGACGCCTCGGCGATAAATACGGCTACCTGACCCTTTTCCGACTCTTCCCGCTGCTTATGGTTGCCGCCTCCCTGCTTATCTACTTTACCAAAGACATCCCCTGGCTCATTATCGGACTCTTTGGTATCGGCCTCGGGGTAGGGGGTGGCTATAGCCTCGACACCGCATACATCTCGGAAATTATGCCAAAAAAATGGCAATTCTTTATGGTAGGCATCGCCAAAGCCAGTTGTGCCTTAGGTTTCTTTGGAGCAGCAGCCGTATGCTGGTGGATTCTTACTAAAGATCCCAACCCCGAGATCTGGAACTCCCTGATACTCGTGATCTGCGCACTGGCCACACTCACCTTCCTTATGCGTATCCCCTTCCGTGAAAGCCCCCGTTGGCTGCTGGCCCACGGCCGCGATGCCCAGGCTCAGGCCGCAGCCAAATACTTCCTGGGCAAAGACGTAGCTATTAAGCCACTTCCCCGACAAGCACAAGTGAAAGCCGTAAGCTGGCTCGATATGTTCCGCGGACAAAACCTCAAAAAAGTAATATTCAGCGGCATACCCTGGGCTTGCGAAGGCGTCGGAGTTTACGGCGTGGGAGTATTCCTGCCCCTGCTCGTCATAGCCCTCGGGATCGAACACAGCGAAGGCACCGGCATGGTCAAGATTATCAACTCCGTAAAACTTACCACCATAATCAACTTCTTCATAGTTCCCGGATTCGTGCTCGGCCTCATATACGTGCGCAAGATGTATCACGTAAAAATGCTCACCGGCGGCTTCATTATCTCCGCAATATCGCTCGGGCTGCTCCTTGCAGCTTACCTGCTGCATTGGCCGGTATGGGTATCGATTATAGCTTTCCTCTTCTTTGAAGTATTCCTCAACGCCGGCCCCCACCTCATCACCTTCATCATACCCTCGCAAATCTACGACGTAGACCAACGTGGTGCCGGGACCGGCATAGCCTCAATGCTCGGCAAAATAGGAGCCATCCTCGGTGTATTCTTCATGCCCCTGCTCCTCAAATGGGGCGGAATAACCCTCGTACTCATCGTCTGCATAGCAGTAATGGCCATAGGAGCCATAATATCAGCCATCTTCGGCCGACAAGTGCTCCCACCACCAACCAAACCGCAGGTTAAAGACCGTTAAATTCCAATCCCCACCGCCACAAAAATCCCAAAACCCTTTGCCAACTCAAAAAAAACACCTACCTTTGCACCCACAAAGGAGTGGTGCTCGAGTGGCTGAAGAGGCACGCCTGGAAAGCGTGTATACGCCAAAAGCGTATCGCGAGTTCGAATCTCGCTCACTCCGCCAAGTAACACGTTATAAATCAGCACGATTTAAGCGTGTTACTTTTATTTTTGGCCACTCCAAGTAGCTTAAAAAAAAGCCCGACAATGCCGAAAGATGACGGAATTTGCCGAAGTTTACTGAAACTCACTTGCGCAATACTTGCGCAAGTCATTCGCAAGTGATGTCTGATTGAAGCATGGGGGCATTTTTAAGCCTATGGCATCAACAAAATTTTACCTCGACACACGTCGAGCCTCGGAGGGAGGTTACTCACTCCGCATCAACATCTGCCAGCACACTAAAACTGCAGCGTTCAATCTCGGTGTAAAACTCGCAAAAAATCAATTGAACGCGACAACTGGAAAAGGCGAAAAACGCTACTTATAAATCTGATTTCTGAAATTCGGTCAATTTCACATTGATAGTAATTTCAGTTGTCTTATCTTTAACGATTTTAACATTTTTTACTTCTCCGAAATAATATGTTTCGGTTGTTTCAGTCTCTGAAACAAGAGGAGAAGCAACCCCAATAGTATAGGTCCCGACTTTTACATCAATCGGCCAGGTTACTTCTGAAAGGTATTTATATACAATCGCACACAAAGTGCGGAAAGCGATTATCATAACGCAAAGATAGCAAAAAATTAGGGAGAGGCCTATGCACAGATATATGTTTTACAGCATATATTCGTTTTTTGGCCATAATATATTTGTACGTGGAGTTTAGATTTCGTATCTTGAGCGCAAATCAAAATCCTACGACTATGAAAGCCAAAGACGGAATCCTCAACTTTATGTTAGCTTTTCCCAACGAGGAAAGCTGCGTGAGGTATTTAGAGCGACTGAGGTGGGGCGATAAGGTGGTTTCTCCTTTCGACCCCGAATCTAAGGTTTATAAGTGTGCGAACGGTAAATACAAGTGTCGCAACACGGGAAAGTATTTTGATGTCAAGACAGGTACGGCATTCGCTGGCACAAAGCTCTCCCTACGCACTTGGGTATTCGCCATCTTTTTGTTCCTCTCTCATAAACGTGGCATATCGTCGTGTCAGCTTGCAAGGGATTTGGGCGTGACTCAGAAAACTGCGTGGAATATGTTGCATAGAATCCGTGCGTTTATGAAGTCAGAAAATAATCAGAGCGTATCAGGTAACGTTGAGATTGACGAGACTTTCGTAGGTGGAAAGAATAAGAACCGGCATAAGGATAAGAAAGTGGAGAAGTGCCAAGGACGTAGTTTTAAGGATAAAAAACCCGTATTCGGGATGCTACAGCGTGATGGTTCTTTGACGGCTATGGTTGTGGATGATACTAAGGCCTCAACCCTTATACCTATTATCAGAAAGTATATAGCACCAAATAGCGTTATTTATACGGACGGTTGGGATTATGGTGGATTGGAGGGCCTGTATTCGCAGCGATCAGTTGACCACGGTGCACACTTCTATGGTATGAGATACGAGGATGCAGACGGGAACGAGGTTATGGTTTGTACTAATGGCATTGAAAATGTGTGGTCACATTTCAAACGGATGTTGTTCGGTACTTACTACAATGTCAGCAAAAAGCATCTGCAGAGGTATGTCGATGAGTTCGTGTTCAGATTTAATACCCGAAAATTTGGTGAAATTGAAAGATTTGAACTACTTTTGCAAAGTATTGCATAGTTAGTCATGGCTAAGAAGAAACCGTTGAAATCGCTCAAAAAAGGCGAGGAGATTAAGTCCCTCACAAATGAAGAACTTCAAAATATGAGGTTCAATCTTTCTATTGAGATACCCAAAGAGGCTTTTGATGAGCTGCTAAAGGCGATGATGGGATCCGATAAAAGTAAACCCCAAGAGGATGGTCAGCTATAGTTGACTATGGATTTATTTCGTGATACGGGTCGTAGAAAAGAGGGTATATAACCGCATTTGCGCCAATAAAGAAATATATTCGAGGCGATTTTACTCCTGTTTTACGGTTTGCATTCGCCTTTGTATATAATGCAAAATGGTAAAAAGATGGTTGTTTCTCAATCGGTAGTTTAGAGGTCACGTTCAGAGCCTTGTCCACCAGCTCTTGAAACCTTTTGTCTTTATCATAATTGTTTGGATTCAAATGCCAGCTGGGGTCTTTGTCATTCATCAAGTCATTAAATGGATTATCTGAGAGCATACTCATAAAATCGAAATACCAAATTATATCTTCATTATCAAAACATGCTTGTCTGAAATGATAATCGGTATTTTCAAAATCCACATATCTATAACTTATCGTAGATAAATTATCCAACGACTTACCAAGTGCAGCACTGTCAATTGAGTCTCCAAACTCATATATATTATCATCTATTGAATCAACGAATATAGGTGGGGTACTCATTTTTTAAGGGCATCTGAATAGTATTTATACATAACATCAAAGCTGATCTTTTCGTTTGTATATTCAAATGGTTGTAACCCCTTTCTTGCTTCATTCCAAGGCAGTTGGGAATGTGTTAAGAAAACTAAATAGTCGTGAGACATCGTACCATAATGCTTATAAATAGCTTCAAGGAAAGATATATCATCGGCAGAAAGGTTCATGGTTGAAAGAAGCTCTTCGATAAAGTTTTTTTCAGATTTTTCATGCGGCATTATAGTTTCCATAGAAAACTGTGCATACATGCCATAGTCTTTATATATATCATAAATTGCTCTATAAACTGGTCCGTTTACCCAGGCTTCAGGAGCGTCCTCAAATAAAAGATTATGATCAAAATATACAAGATACCACGCTTGAAGATAATAAAGAACCTTTTGTAATTTCAGATGGCATATAGTATTGCCATTTTGTAATAGCCTAACGACCGTATATGTCGCAACGTCTTTTATGTTTGCCATAATTCATTTCTTTCTGCAAATATAGCAAAAAATTTTGACATAAAGTGCTATGGGATAGGGAGAAAAAAGGATTAAATTGAGTTAATGGGGTGGTATATAGGATTTTATTTGGAGAAATATTTTACACTATCAATTATTTTTTCTAACTTTGCGGTACGATTCCGAGAGCGGAGTCATTTACATCTTGTGAAATAATAGCGTTTAATGCTATTGTACTCGATTCAGAAAACTGCCAATTTTCAAACACAACGAGGACAATGCACTGAACGCCTACTGAATAGTTATACCTGTATTCTTACGGGTATGACTCTTGGTGGGCTTAGTGTCTTTGTATGTTGTGTGGGTATGGCAGTACCTCTGAATCGTACAGGATGCAAAAGCCCACCACTATTTTGGTGGTGGCAATAAATAAGAACGGCAATATTGCAACACAACCAAATAAACTACATTATGAGAAAACTTATTTTTCTCGGAGCGGTGCTTTTCATGTGCATGATGGCACTTACGTCATGTTCTAAGGACGATGGGCACCGAGACCCGAGTGAAAATCTCAAAAACATTGACGGCACGGAATGGATTGCGACAAAGGCAACCATGAAGTTCAACAACGGCAAGTACAAAATTGACTGTACTGTACCAGGAGGGGGTACGTACACGCAACGTGGCAACCAACTGACTTTTGACGGCAATATGGTCGTTATCAGTGGTGGTGGAGTAAGACCCATTGTCGGGACAATCAGTAAGTACGGCGACAGCATGACGGTGACTTTCACGAGTTCAAGCGGAAGTGCCGAGAATGTAAAGTTTACATATAATATCCTTGCCAACTAAAACAAAATCAATGAAAAAGTTTATCATTATCATGCTTGTTGGCATTATCTTGTCATCTTGCTCAACATCCAGAAGTATTCTGAGCCAAAATTACGGTGCTCAAAAAACATTCACTACCAACAAATCGTTTGACTATGTATGGGACAATGTGATTGACATATTCGCCGAAAATGGGATAACAGTCACGAATATGGAAAAGGCAAGTGGCTTCATCGCTGCAAATGGCATTGAGTTCAATGACCATTATACGGTGGAGAACAAGAAAGACAAGCGCTACAATCCAGATGCCTATTTTGTTATCCCCAATGGGAAGTTCGATACAGCGAAAGTTACAGCAAGTTTTAATGTGAGAGTTAGGCAAAATGAAGATAATACAGTAACAGTTTCAATCAATCTGCCGAACCTTACTGCAACAACCTACAAACGTGATATTTGGCTTGGCATTCCGACCATTAAAAATGTAGATGTTGCATCTACTGGCGTGTTTGAACAAATGCTTTTTGACATTATTTCAAAGTAAAATATCGTACCAGTGAACTATAAGAGCGAGACCATAAATCTCGCTCTTTTTCACTATCTTTGCCCTACCGAACCTATCGGTGTAACTTTGTATATAAATGCCTTCTGAAAAATTGGGAGCTGACCACCCCATACCATACTCTGGTGTAAGGGCAATATGATAATTTGAGAAATCCATATTTGGATTTTCAGAATCATTGTTAGCAAGGTTCACAATTAGCTGACCCACTCCATCATTGACTTCGGGTTCATCACTATTGCAAGATGTTAGTATCACTAACATAAATGCAAATAATATTGGAAATAGTTTTTTCATATATTTGTATGGATTGATTTTCGAGTGCAAAGGTACGAAAAATCAGCGACATATCCTCGCGGACTTGTCGCTGAAAGTCAATCGATGAAAAACTTCTACTTTTTTCGCAGAAAAATGAATATGAGAACACCGGCGATGATAAGCGCGACTACTGCAACGGCGGTGCCGGAAGGCGGAATATAAAGGCGTGTCGTGGCGGTGTGTTCAGTTGAAGCCTCGGCAGCGGATTTCTTATAAGCCACCATATCAAGCTGATTGAAGGCTTCAACGCTATCTTTATAAACACGCCGTCGGTCTATCGCCTGTGGAGAAAGGAGGATGAGAAATGACTGATAATGTTTTTTTACCAAATATTTACGCTATCTTTGCACTTGAATAAGATAACATTAACTGTATGAAAAGACTTCTCAATCTCCCTGCTTTGCTTGTTGGCATAGCCCTCGCTGGTACGGCTATAGCCTGTGGAAATACATCTACCACCAAAACTGAAAAGGTAGAAGGAACAGAATGGAATGTAACCGTTTGCAAGTCGGTGTCATTCAATGATTCCTTGTCTGGCGTAAATATAGATGCCATATATACTGTTGCAGACACTGCAACAGTAAATCAGAAACTTCTTGGCATAAAGCTTGAAAATCTGACTATTGATTGGACTATACCCAGTGCTGACGGTAACATTTGGTTGGTTGCTTATGAGAATGAGCCAATATTAAATGAAAAGGTAAAAGTAACCGAGGCAAATTCTATACCGTTGTATAGTGG
This sequence comes from uncultured Bacteroides sp., assembly GCA_964531245.1. Classification (GTDB taxonomy): domain Bacteria; phylum Bacteroidota; class Bacteroidia; order Bacteroidales; family Muribaculaceae; genus CAG-873. Next base: position 47,975 of record CAZHDH010000005.1, read on the forward strand.
CGATATTCAAGTAGCCTTTAAGTTTGCCGATGCGAAAAAGTGGGAAACAATCACACAAGAGAATATAGGTAAAAGATTGGCTGTGTTAGTAAACGGTCAGCTTATGAACGCACCGCAAGTAAACACAGAGATAACTTCGGGGAGTTGTTCGGTATCAATCCCGGCAGATAAAATTCACGAATATTTGCCGGCCTTTGATTTGGAGAAGTTAAAGCAATAATGACAATAACGAAAAATGCTCCCTTGCCGAAAGATGACGGAATTTGCCGAAGTTTACCGACACCCACTTGCGCAAGTCATTCGCAAGTGAGGTCTGATTGAAGCATAGGCGCATTTTTAAGCCTATGGCATCAACAAAATTATACCTCGACACACGTCGAGCCTCGGAGGGCGGTTATTCACTCCGCATCAACATCTGCCAGCACACTAAAACTGCGGCGTTCAATCTCGGTGTAAAACTCGCAAAAAATCAATGGAACGCGACAACTGGAAAAGGCGAAAAACCATGCGTTCATCAGTCCTCTATGGGGGGGGGTAATCGGCTTGCCACTTTCGTAGCTTGCGGAGAAAGAGCATGGTGGCGAATGGCGGCTCGCGCCGATTATTTGCGGAGCAAAGCGCCCAAAGGTGGATAAGGAGGACGGAGTGCAGATGCCTGTCCTTACGAGTCGGTTATCGCTTTAGCGCTTTCTTAGCAACGCGGAGAAAGAATAGCAAGCGGAGGTGTCGGGTTGACAGCGGAGCGCAACGTAGCCGTCAAAGATAGTTTGTGCGTGTAGGTGCAGATAACGCGCCCCACACCGTGACGCAGGAGCGGTGTCGGGATGAAGCGTTGGCAAGCCGGAGGAAACAATCTATCGCCCGACAGCCGAAGCGGTTTTTAGTCGTAGGGAGGCACGACCCTCGGCCAAAAATGCTCGGACTTGGAAGGATGTAGGCAGCAAACGGAGGACGGAGTGAGGTCCGTATCAGCCGCCCTTCGCCCGGCCGGGAGGGTAAACAAGGATGAACTCTACTTACGAGACCTACTAAATAAAAGCACCGCTGCTGCACAAAAGCAACAACAAGCGGTTGTTGTTGAATCTTCTGAATTGTTGAACCACATCCAGTAAATCCCGGCTAAAGCCATTAAGATTCCGACAACAAGACAAATGTCCTTTCCTGTAATTTTGTACTTTCCATTCTTTTTTTCCATAATGCAAAATTACGAAAACAGAGCGATATATCCAAAATGGATATATCGCTCAATGAGTGAAGGCTTTCTTGTCGTTACGGAAAATGAGCGGAGCAAACAGCTTCGCGGTCTCTTCGCCAACGGCGAAGAAACCGCAATGACCGATTGATGTCACTCACTGAAAGATTCGGGCGTCAGCCGGACAATCTCACTCCGCTTCGGTGTCAGATCTGAGCGTAGGTTCTCGGAGCGAAGTGCTGACATCAATTCAGGCGAGAGCCATTCTTCGGCTCACGGGCTACAAGTTCTATGACTCCGAAGCTGTGCTTCGGAAGTTAAGATTTTCATACTGAAAATTTGGGGTTATAAGGTTATTTTTGCTAATTATGCAGTATGGAAAAATAGACCCGTTGAGCAATTCAAAAACGGCCTCGCAAAATAATCATATACCGTTAGGCTCACTCGGTGAAAGCTGCTAACTCTCCGCTCTCAAAAGATGTTATGCCCAACAATGGTAAAGCATCATATCTGCACCGTGTAACCCGTACCTTTGAGGAAGCACACAACAATGTAGACCAGTTTCCGTCACCAACGAAACACTGCTTTCAGGCACTTGGGAATTTTTGCTACGCAAGCGCAAAAGCGATTCCCTTACCTCCTAACGGAAAGATGATAAACGAACGGTAATATTCCTATTCAGACGACATTTTGTGCATACGAGAGCAGAGTGTCAAGCTCGAATGACATATGCCGAGTTTAGCTAAACTTGGGCAAAGCCACCATCGCCCGAAGCGAAAAGTCCATATACAACTTATCCGTTTACCGCTTTGTGTAAACAAAGAACACCCCTCGAAGGAGTCCGAAGGGTCGTATGAGTTAGCGATTAACTCGCCTACGCTCGTTGAGCTAAAGGTTGAAGCCTTTTGGTCGAGATCTTAGGCTCGATTCACGAAAGCGCGGCGTCGGTGTCGTAATTTAATTGTCCTGATACAAAGCAAATTAACTATGTCTTTACTTACGGAACCTCAGAGAAAGAAATTTGAGCGAAGTTACCGACTTCCTCAAAATCTTTATCTTCAGAAGAAATATCTGGAAGTAAATAGTCTTCGCTATCCGGCAATTTCTTCAATATGAATTCGTCTGAAACGGTGAGCCTATTCCGAATTTTCTTGAAAAATTTTATCTCTGAATAGAGTATTTGATTGTCGGCTTCAATCATCTTGATTGCGAGGTCAACCAGTTTAACCTGTTCAGCATCTGAGAGAGTTGAGTTAGCAATTTCACTCAAATAAATCTTCAAGAAAATACTACCTTGTTCGTTAATACTGTCAACATAAGAATTGAGAGTATTTTCAACGTCTAAACCTTTAAAGGTTGAGTCGTTGAGGGAAATCTGTTTGACGAGCGAAACTTCTTCTGGAGCAATTTCACCATCACATGCGCTGCAACAAAACAGCGTTTTGAGATATAGTTCGTTGAGTTCCATAACTAATCAAATTACACGTTAAAACCGACACGAGTACGTGGGTTAGAGGATGAAGCCTCACCATCCATTTTTGATTTAATGGCGAGGTATTTTTTTAATTCGGCCGTCGTTAACGATGGCTTAGTTTTGGAGATGACATCTTCAAGAATAGCCATAGTTATCTTTGACTTTTGACGTAGAGCAATGCGAGAAGCATCATTGATAATCATTTCAATATCAGACGAGACATAGTCATCGGTAAGTTGAGCGAGTTTGTCATAATCAAGACCAAAATCATAAGGCCGTGATTTGAGGTATAACTCAAACATGAGTTTGCGAGCTTCAAAATCAGGCGTGCCGATGTAATATTTCTTATCGAGACGACCAGCGCGAAGTATAGCCGGATCAATCATATTTGGATAATTGGTTGCACCAATTATAAATATGCCTTTCTCACCAGTTCTATCCATTTGAGCAAGCATTTCGTTCACGGCACTTCTCGCCATTTCGTGCACATCGCTGTCCCGATTGGGTACGAGTTCGTTCATTTCGTCGATGAAAATTATTGTAGGAGCATTTTCTTCGGCGTCCTTAAACATTTGAGCAATGTTCTCTTGTGTCGCGTTAACGAAGCGGCTTTTAAGAGAACTGGGCTTTATGAGCATAAAGTTAAAGCCAACTTCTTCAGCAAAATGTTTTGCAAAGAAAGTTTTGCCGCAACCGGGAGGTCCATAGAGTAACATTCCGTTTGGAATGGTAAGACCATACTTTGCATATTCTTCTGGATTATGCAGAGCGTCGATGACCTCAACTTGCATTTGTTCTTTAAGTTCATGCATACCTGCGATGGCTGAGAACCCCTTTCCTTTAGGAACGGTGATTTTGGACTTCTTTTGTTGGAAGTCACCGCTTTTGGATTTTCTTTGATTATCGATGCGTTGTACTTTAATCTCGCCGTTAAGAGCTTTGATAAATTCATCGGTAGATTCAAAGCGATCTTCTATGTCCGAAGCGAGAGCTTTACGCATTATGTTCATTAAATCATTGTCAAGCTCAAACTTATCTACTTTAGGGAAGCGCAGAGGTAGTTCTTGCTGAGCATCTATTTTCTCTCGCTGAAGATTCACGTCTCCCTTGCAATCTGCAAGTTCAACGAAGTATGGAGGCATTCCGAATACTAGGTTAAAAAGAACAGCTCCAGCAGAGAAAATGTCGGACTTAACGGAAAACACACCGTTAAGTGCTTCAGGCGCAAGATAGAATGGAGATAAGCCAATCTTGTTAAATGCATTGCTACCTTGTGAGAGGTATCTTGCATATCCGAAGTCTATAATCTTCGGGATAGTTACGCCGGAAGAAACATCCACCATTACGTTTTGTAGTGTGATTTCATTGTGAATGACCGGTTCATGCAAAGAGTGAAGAAATTTGAGGCCGTTAAGAATGCCTAAAACGATAGTCTTAGCATCGTACACACTACATTCGCCCTCGCGCGCAAGAAATTGCGACGTGGTTTCTCCGCTAATATAGTCAAAGATGATATACGCGAATTTGCGACCATTGATGATTATTTCTCCACTATCTCTAAACTTGACTATATTCGGGTGGTCAAGTTGCTTGGCTATTTCAACTTCGAGAACGTTTCCGTCTGCATCGAATTGTGTGCGGTGCAATTTAGCACAGTTTATCAATTTGAGAAAACGATTCTTCCCTACAGAGTCTTTGACGCGGTAGGTTTCGGCATAATCGCCCTCCTTTATAGGAAACGTTATTGTGTAGTTGCCAATCTGCTGTTTCTTCGCGAGTGTAAACATTATAGTCCTTTATATAGACGGTCAAAGAAAACCAAGAAAGCCTGACGATTACCTAAAGAAGATAAGGGGATACTACTTATATCGCCATTTTCAATAAATCCAAAGAACTTCTTTGAATGGTTAATATGCTCAATAACAAGATTGCCATTCGAGGTATAGATATTCTTGGTGTTAGCAGAGTTATATAACGTGCCATAAACATCAATCTTGTTGCGACCAATAGTTATAGCATCGGAATATAGAACATCATCTTTCAATAGACCGAAGTTAACTTCTTCATCAGCAGCGTGTGATAACACGAAAAATGAAGACCATACTTTTTCCACAATCTTTAGCATACAATATTCTTCGTTTGCGCCATTAGGATTGAAAGTGTCATTTGGCCTTTTATCATCATAAGTACCTTCAGAGAAAAATATTCTATTATACTGATTTGTTGATTCGTCAAGTTTGCCAAAAATTGAAAAGTAATAAGACGTGTTACTATATGTATAGTTCATCTTATTAATACATTCTCCAGTGAAGAAATATTCAAAATCCTTAAAAAGATGGACATTTACTGATGTTATATTATCTCTGGTGCCAAAAAATGAGACAGTGGCGAAACCTTTATCTCCGACAAAATAATCAGTACCCGAAAAGGTCGTATCACTCATTCCTGCAGTAATTAAAACTGCTAAGACTGTAATAATTCCTCCCCAAATGTAATGGTCATATAAGAAAATCCAATACAAAATGAGAATAATAGCACACATAGAAATGGCTATGATTTTTTTACGTTTAGCCTTAACTTCACTTAAGGGTTCACTATTGGGCTGATTAGAGTCGCAGTATAGCACATTCCCAATTTCTTCGGGAATGTGCTTAAATATGGCAGTTTGTGCAGCGATTCTATCAAGCTGCTCAGTTTTCCAGGATTTGTTCATTTCGATTAGAAGCTAACGCCGGGGCCACCTACCGGTGGTTCAAACATAAGGTCAATAACTGAACGCACGATGGGATGCAGTGTGCTTTCCGATGGGTTGGTTGCTGCAATTTCCTTGCCCTGCTGAAGAAGTTGACGAGCGCGGTTTGCGTCTTTCCATTGGATAGAATTGAAATTCTTCAAATGGTAGTCGATGAAGCCCATAAGCTGATAGATGAGAGTAACGGCTACGAAAAGGCTGTTAATGTCATCGAGAACTGTGCGGCCTTGACGTATGTCCTTGGAGCGAATAGCCATATCAACTTGGCTACGTATGGCAGCGACCTGTTTGTCGTATTTATTGCCGAGGTCATTGTTCGCTCTTTCAAGGCGATCAAATTCCTCGCGGATTTCTGCTTCAAGTGCTTCCCACTCGTGGCCTTGCTCGACTTCCTCCATTTTGAGGAAAGCACGTCGCAGGTCTGCATGAAGGTGCATACGACCGTCTTCAGAACTCTTTTCACCGTCGAAGCGACTTTCGATGTCGGCAATGAGTTTATCAGCTTCTGCGGTTTCACTGGTACTGATAGAAGATGATGATTTCAGAGCGCGAAGTTTGTTGTTCGCAGTGTCCTTGAGCTTTTCGAGTTCAAAGGCTGAAATCACTGAGCGAGCAGCAATCTCGACTTCTTTCTCTACGGTTTCTCCGCTTACAGGGAAAAAGGCTTCAAGTTTAAGCATCTGCGAACGGTCAACTTTTATAGTTATGTCAACATCGCTTCCGACAGGAATAATCTGTCCGACTTCATCACCTGTAATAACGACGTCAAAGACATGATCGTTATGAACGGCAGATGTACCCTCAGCGTTGTGCTCGCTCTGGTAGATAGGAATGATGATAGTATCTTCCTCTATGCCGGGGCGAAGTTGATTGCGAGTTTTGAGACCATTGAGGGCACCGGTGGCAGGGATTTGTTGGTTTTTTTCGAGACCTTTTACGGACTTGACAACATTCTTATCAAGACCTGTATCATGTACCTCTATCGAGATATTATACGGTAATACGGCATTCCCAACAACAATGCCTTGCATAATGTTGATTTCCTTGGGGAAGCAGGGAATGACTGAGCCTTTATCATCGTAAGCTGTGATAGTAAAAGCATTGTTTTTACCCTCCATAAGTTGACACTCAATAACATCGCCGATATCGTTGATTTCAACTTTACCACTCGACCAGCCGTTATCGCTACGAACCAGTTCCACGAAAAGTTTTTTGGGAATGTTGCCCGTGCACTCGTTCTTGTCTAACTGAACGGTAACATACTCCATCTGCTGGACGGAGTTAGCTTCGTATGAAAGATTGAGGGCAACTGTACCAACTGCAATTTCTTCTTTGACCTCGCTGTCGATGCCGGATGCAAATAGCGCAGCACCTTTTGCAACGGCAGTCATCGGGTCAATGTCGGTATCAACATTAGGCGTTACTTGCTCGCGAAGCATTTCACGAAGAACAGGTGAATAAGTCGGACCCCCTACGAGAATTAATTTATCGAGATCAGAACCGGAAAGACCGTTGCGTTTCAGCAGGTCTTTGGTGATGTTGATGGCTTTTTGGAATACTTTGGCAAGAACCGGTTTCAATTGTTCTTGGGTAACAACGAGGTCAAGCTCGATTTCGTTACCCTCGTCATCTTCGCCAAATTCGTCGAGTTGCGAAGTGATGTCAGACTGGGCTTTGAACGAAAGTTGGTTCTTTGCTTGTTCGGCATAGAACTTCATAGCATCACGAAGAATGTTGCGTGTAGCATCATTTGACATGATTTCGTCTATAACGAAATTCTCCTGAAGATAAGGAATTATGATGTCGTCAACTACAGCATAGTCAAGGTTTTTACCACCGAGATAGTTGTCGCCCTCGGTATCCTTAACCTGCATGATACCATCCTCGACTTTGATAAGAGCAGCATCGAATGTACCACCGCCGAAGTCAAACACGAGCCATTGTCCGTTCTTATTTGCAGAACTTAAGCCATAGGCCATAGAAGCGGCTATCGGCTCTTGGAGAAGTTCGCAGTGTCCGATACCTGCGAGCTGTGCCGCACGTTTAGTAGCAGCGATTTGGTCTGCCTTGAACTTAGCAGGGATTGTTATAACTGCCGCTGAAACATTTTCATCGCCGATGAAAGATTTGAGAGTTTTAAGGATTTCGGCTGAAAGTTGTTCAGGCGAGTATGAGGCTTCCATATTTGAACTAAAACTTGTCTTGTCCGTTCCCATGTCGCGCTTGAACTCGATGAAAACATTGACCTTTCCATTCGTCCAGTTTTTGGTTGCCTGAGATTTAGCTTGGCGAAGGTCGTTATACGCGCTATCACCAACCTTAACTACTTTTTTTCTTGTGAATGATACACAAGAAGGAAGTGTATCTTTGAGTGTATCGGTCTTTTTTATGACCGGCTCGCCACCCTCCATCTTGCATATTGCGGAATTGGTTGTACCCAAATCAATTCCGAATTTCATTTTTGCCTGTGCCATTGATATATGGAGATTATAAGTTTTGACTTACTGTGA